>JBEKGV010000220.1:0-6908 GCA_050012615.1 Acetobacteraceae bacterium
CTCCCAACCGAGCCTGCCGAACCGTTGCCCGCGGCACACAACACGGCGAACAACGCGCCCTGAGCGCACAACAACGCTCCCGCCGAGGCCAGCGCCGTGCGGCCCGCCAACGTGTGTTGCGCCCCCAGAAGCGAAGCCTCGCGGGCCTGGACGGCGGCGAGCATCCGGCCCTCGGCGCCGAACGCGCGGACTTCTCGCCAGCCCGTCATCGTGTCGAGGACCGCGATCCGCAACTGTCCCATCGCCGAGGCCAGGCGCGTGCCGGCCTCGGCCGCCGAGCGCGCGGCGATCCAGGGCAGGACAAAAGCGGCAAGGATAAAGAAGAAGCCAATCGCGGCCGCCAGCACAGGAGCGCGCCATCCGATGACGATCACCGCGACCGGGAGCAGGAACGCGGCCCCCGCCAGTGGCACCAGGACCCTCAGGTAGACGCCGTCCAGCGCCTCCACGTCGTTGACAACGCGGGTCAGGACGTCGCCTGCCTGGCGGAACCCGAGCCCACCCGCCGAATTCACGGCGAGGCGGCGAAACAGCCAGACCCGCATGTCGGCGAGGGCGCGAAACGTCGCGGAATGAGTGACAATTCGCTCGGCGTAGCGCAGTCCGACACGCGCCACGCCCAAGGCGCGCAGGATCATCGGGGCGAACAGCGCGAGACTTGCCAGCGCGGCGCCCGCGACGGCCATGAGGGCAACCCCGGCCATCAGCGACAGCAACGTCACCAAAACCCCCGCCGAGAGCCAGACGACGCGCCCTCGCCAAAGCCCAATGATACGCAGCAGATCGGCGATCATGCCGCCCCGCGCGCCGGTTCGATCCGTCCGTCGCGAAGATCCAGCCGCCGTCCGGAAAATGCTCGCGCGGCCGCGGCGTGACTGGCCAGGATGACGGTCCGCCCAGCGGCGAGGCGGCGCAAACCGTCGAACACTTCGGACTCGGTGGCGGGGTCGAGATGCGCTGTCGGTTCATCCAGCAGCAGCAGCGGTGCGTTCTTCAGGAAAGCCCGGGCGATCGCGATGCGCTGCGCCTGGCCCCCCGAAAGACCGTAGCCCCCCTCACCCACTTTCGTATCCAGACCCTCAGGCAGTTGTGCGACGAAACCATCGACCCGCGCGGCCCGCACCGCGTCGGCCAATTGGCTTTCGGTCGCGTCCGGGCGCGCGAACCGGATGTTCTCGCGGATCGTGCCGGCGAACAGCACCGGACGTTGTCCAATCCAGGCGGTAATGGAAGACAACGCCTGCGGGACAAGGTCGGTGATATCCCGCCCATTGATGACGACCCGCCCGCTGTCGGGACGAACGAACCCAAGCAGGAGTTCGATCGCGGATGACTTACCAGCGCCAGACGGACCTGCCAGCACGACCGTTTCACCCGCCGGGACACGAAAGCTCAGACCATTCAGAGCGGGTTTTCGGGATTTGTCCCAACTGAGGTGGACGTCCTCGAATGTCACGCTGACGCCCTGGGTCACCACGGTGCGAATGTCGCGGACCGGCCCAGGCTCTGGCAGTGGGGGCACCTCTGTGAGCGCGTCCGCGGCCGCCCGAGCATGCAGCATGTCCTGATAAGCGACCGAGAAGGCACGCAGCGGAGCGAAGAATTCCGGCGTCAGCAGCAGCACCATCAGGGCGGCACGCGGGTCCGCCAGCGCGCCCTCCCGCCACTGGTTCCCATATCGCAACGCCAACAAAACCAGCGCCAGTGCCGCGGCGAGGTCAAGCGCGGCAGAGGACAAAAACGCCAGCCGCAATACCCGCATCGTGCGCACCCGCAACTCGTCGGCGGCGACGGCGAGTGACAGTGCCTCATCCTCGGCACGGCCATGCATGACGATGGTGGCGATGCCGCGAATGCGGTCCAGGAACCGTGCCTGCAATCGTATGAGAGCCAGGAACTGATTGCGGGAAGCGGCCGCGATGCCAAGTCCAGAGAGCGCCATCGCGACCGGAACCAGCAGACCTGCCAGCGCCAAAATCAGCCCGGCGATTGGATCAATCGCCGTGACCACCAATGCCACAACCAGAGGCGACGCGATGGCGAGCGCGGTGGCTGGAATGTACCGAACGAACAATCCATCCAGTGCCTCAATCCGATCGACGACGATCGCGGCAAGCTCCGCGGAGTGCCGCGTTCGAGCCAGAATCGGACGGGCCAATGAAAGTCTTGTGATCGTATCGGCTCGCAATCGCCGGCGCGCGGCCGCCCCGGCGGCGAACCCGGCGCGGTCGGCTGCGTAACCCAGCCCCGCGCGGAGCAGGCCGGCCACCGCGAATCCGGTGAGCGACAGTGCGACGGCCGTTCCTGTCAGGACGGATGCCGCGCAGAATGCCTGAAAAACCGCGAGGATTGTGCCGGCCAGGCCCAGTACGATGACCGGTCGCGCCGGGCGAGAGCCCGCTCGCTGTTCGCGTTTCACCCACGCGCGGGCGGCAGCCTTGCCTTCGTCAACGTCCGACATGTCGTGCGCCTTTAGCGCGGCGGCGCGGTGTTGGACAGAGTGCTGTCAGGCGGTGGCGCCGCCGTCGACCGGTAGGGCAACGCCGGTGATGTAGGATGCCTCGTCTGAAATCAGGAACAGCGCGGCGTTGGCGATTTCGTCGGGCTGGCCTGGGCGGCCCATGGGAACCTGGCCGCCACGTTTCAGCACCAGTGACTCGGGTGTTTCCCCGGGCGGCAACTGACTGTCCGGCCGCGCCACGAACACCCGCAGCATCGGCGTATCCGTCGGTCCTGGGCAAACCGCGTTCACGCGGATTTTCTCGCGCGCATAACGCTTTGACAGGCCATGCACCAGGCCGACGATGCCGAATTTGGCGATGTTGTAGATCGGGCTGAACTGCGAGCCGGTGAGCCCCGATGTCGATGCGGTAAACAGCAATGCGCCGCCCCCGCGGGCGCGAAGTTCGGGCAGCGCGGCCTCGGTGGTAACGAGTACGGTTCGAACGTTGAGATCCATCGCGAGATCGTATTCTTTCCAGTCGAGACCTTCGATCGCAGCCGGACCAGGATGGCCGACGTGATTCCAGACGAAGTCCAGAGCACCGAACGCACGGGTCGTTTCGCGAACGATGCCGCGGGCGAAGTCGTCGTTCCGCAAATCGCCTGAGAGCGCGATCGCTTTGCCGCCGGCGTCGGTGATCTCCTTCACGACCGCACCGGCCGCCTCGGCGTTCAGATCGACGACGGCGACAGACGCGCCTTCCTTGGCGAACCTAATGGCGCCCGCGCGACCCATGCCGGATCCAGCCGCCGTGACGATGCCGATTTTGTTTGGTAGTCGCATGGTTGTCTCCTCCTAACGCGCCTTGGGTTTGAAAGCGTGATTCACGTTTCCCGACGATTCACCCTCAGGCGATCACGCTCCTGAGCCAACTCATCATGATGTGGTTGAAGGTCTCCGGGTGTTCGACGTTTGGAAAATGCCGGGCGGAGGCAATCTGTTCATACCGTCCATTCGCGACGAGGCTCGCGATGCGACGATTGGCCTCCGGCGGCGTGCCGGCGTCGTCCGCTCCACACACGACCAGGACGGGCATCTTGACCGACGGCAATTTCGGCACGAAGTCGTAATTCCGGATCGCCGCGGTGCAGCCAAGATAGCCGGCGGGCGTGGTGCCAACGATGGTGTCGCGAATTTGCTTGTAACGGCCGGGGCTCCGCGTCCTCACCGTATCGGTCAGCCAGCGCTCCACGGTGACGTCGGCGAGCGGCAGTAATGAATTGGCATCGCGAACAATCTTTTCGCGCTCCTCCCACAGCTGGGTCGAGCCGGGCGGCGTTTGCGGCATCGTGTCGCACCACATCGCGGAGAGCATGCGCCCGCCATGCTCAAGCGCGAGGGCCTGGCCGATCATTCCGCCGATCGACAAACCGATATAGTGGACTTTCGCCAACCCAAGCGCGTCGAGCACGGCGACGACGTCGTTGGCGAGTTGGCTCATGGTATATCCGCCATTCACCGGACCACTCCCGCCATGGCCGCGCATGTCGATCCGCAGCACGCGGAAGCCGCCGTTGAGCAATGCCGGCACTTGCTCGGCCCACATGCCGCCATCGGAAGCAAGCGAGTGGGTCATGCACACCACCGGGGCGGACTCGGCCCCTATCAGGTCATAGGCGATGTTTCGGCCATCGAGCGGGAGCAGCATTTGTGTGTTCCTCCTGTCTGGTTGAGCGCGGCCGTGTAATGGGTTGGGAGCGGTCAGCCGGTTTCCATGGGCAGCGTTTCGTCCTTCGCCCATTCCGACAGCGATGCGTCGTATATTTTCACTTTCGTGTGACCCAACATGGTCAGAGCAAACGCGTCCGCGGATGCGGCGATGCCACCTCCACAATAAACGATGACTTCACGATCCAGCGCGCCGACCGCCGCGAATTTCTGGCGAATTTCATCGGCGGGCAGAAACGTATTGGTCGCGGGATCGAGCAACTGCGCCGCCGGAAGATTGGCGCTGCCGGCGATGCGCCCCGGCCTGCCGTACGCGTTGCCTCCGCTGCCCTTGTGCTGGTCCGCTGACAGAGCATTCAGCGTGCAAATCGCGCCATCGCCGATCGCCGCTTTCACCTCGCCTTTTCCGGCCATCAGATCACGTGGCGGCTTTACGGTGAACAGGCCAGGCGGACGTGGCCTGGTGCGTCCGGATTCGGTTGGCCGATCTTCTCGCGCCCATTTCTGCCACCCGCCGTTCAGCACCGCCGCGTTGTCATGACCGAACTCGCGCAGCAACCACCAGACCCGCGTCGCCCACTGCGGATTCGCTGTACTATATGTTACGACTTTCGTATCGTCGCCGACTCCGAAACGCCGCATGGCGGCCGCGAACTCCTCGGGCATTTGCCGCATGAAACGGAGTGCCTGAGAGGTATCCGAAACGTCCCGCGACACGTCGCAGAACTGCGCGCCCTGGATGTGGCCCTTTTCAAAGTCCTCGCGGCCCGGGACAACATCGTAGGTGATCTTTGGGTTCGGAACCAGGTGTGTGGTGCAATCCAGAATAACCACCTTTGGATCTGCGAGATGCTGCTCGAGCCAGTCGGTCTCGACCAGAAACTCTGGATGAACGAAGTCCGTCATGTCAGTGACCCTCTGGCAGTTCGGCCAGTTCAATGACGCAATTGCCGGTGGCGGAGGGATCAAGGAACACGATCTTCGAGCCGGCGTGACCATTTCTCCAGGTGTCGCTTTGCAGCTTCACGTTCTTGGCCTTGAGTTCGGCGATCGCGCCCTCGATGTCATCGACTTCGAAGCAAATGTGGAACAGGCCGGTGCCCTTTTCATTGATCCATTGGGTAACGCCGGATTCCGGACCCAAACCTTCGAGCAGTTCGATATAGGTCTGGCCGATGGGCAGCATGGCGAGTTTGGTCTGGCCGATCTGTTCCTCATATTCGAGGTCGAGGCCAAAGGTGTCGCGCATCAGTTCCAGCGATTGCCTGATTGAGTCGACGGCGATGGCGATATGTTCCACGCGTTTGATTTTCATGGCCCGTGTCCTTCGTTCAGGAGCGTGTCCTCGTTCAGGAAATGGTGACACCGCTGTCCACGGGATACACCTGCCCGGTAATCATACGCGATTCATCCGACGCCAGGAACACCGCCATGTTGGCGATATCCTCGGGCTCTATCAGGCCGAGCAGGTGCGAGTCGGCGAGTTTGGTCAGGCCGGCATTTCCCGCGACCAAAGCACGCACCCGGTCGGTCATTGTCGCCGATGGTGCGATGGCGTTGACGCGCACTTTCCGTGAGGCGAACTCCACCGCCATCGAGCGGGTCATCGCTGCCACGCCCCCTTTGGCGGCGGTGTAGCAATCCCGGCCCGGAATACCCATCAGGGCGACGTTGGACGACATGTTGATGACCGATCCGCCGCCGGATTGGATGATCGCCGGGATACCAAAACGGGAGCCGAGAAAAGTGCCGAACAGATCGAGTTTGATGACTCGCCAGAATTCCTCGATCGAGGCTTCGACGACGGTGTTGTCGATGTTGGTCGATCCGCCAGCATTATTGTGCAGGACGTGAAGAGCACCATAATGCGTCAGCGCCGTGTCGACGGCGGCCTTCATACTGGCTTCGTCCGTCACGTCCGTCAGTACCGCGATGCATTCGCCACCTGCCTGCGCGATCAACTGGGCTGTTTGTTCTCCGGCCGCCTTGTTGAGTTCGGCGATCACGACTTTCGCGCCCTCGGCGGCCATGGCCTTCGCCGTGGCGCGGCCTATGCCGGTTCCTGCACCAGTGATGAGTGCGACCTTGCCGGCCAGACGTGGCATGAGCGTTTCCCCAGTTGGTATCGCTGTCCTTTTTGGGCTTGTATGCCAACGGGATCAAGATGGTCAGACGCGGCGGCGGCGGATTCCATCTTTCAGCACCGCGGCGTTAAAGTTCAACAGAAGCCCGACCGAGATTCCGCTTGGGCGCAGGTACGTCAGCAACTGCGCCTCATGCACGGGACTGATATGATCGACCGACTTGATTTCGAGGATCGGTTCGTCGTCCGCAACGATGTCGATTTGATAGCAATGTTCCAGTTCGTACCCCTTGTAGCGTATCGGCAGTCGCCGTTGGCGAGTGTGCGGGATAGCGGCGCGGCGCAGCTCGAAGCACAGGCATTCTTCGTAGACACTCTCCAACAAGCCTGGTCCGAGTTGGCGATGGACGTCGATAGCCAGTCGGATTACCCGCCGAGAAAGGTCGTCGTCCGCTATGATATCCATGAAAACCTTAGTGCGTTAGTGGGAAGGCTTACTCGCCTCCACATTAAGAAATCATGAATCGTCCCGAGAACCTGGGCAGCGAGCCAAGACGGAATAGCGGGTCATGGACAGGCTCGTGCGATTTCGTGGCCAGTAAGCATTACCACTAAGCACTAGGGAACTAAGTTTAAATTAAACAAAAATATTCT
>JBEKGV010000221.1:0-6858 GCA_050012615.1 Acetobacteraceae bacterium
GAAATAGAAACGCTGCCAGGCATTCGCCTCGGCCACAAGAACATTCCGGTTTCCAGTGTCGGATGCTACGTGCCCGGCGGCCGCTATCCGATGGTGGCGTCGGCGCATATGTCCGTGCTGACCGCCAAGGTCGCGGGCGTGAAACGGGTCGCCGCCTGCACACCGCCATTGAACGGTGTACCGCCTGCCGCGACCGTGGCCGCGATGCACCTCGCCGGAGCGGATGAAATCTACCTCCTCGGCGGCATTCAGGCGGTGGCGATGATGGCACTGGGCACCGGCTCGGTTCCGGCGGTGGACATGCTGGTCGGGCCCGGCAACGCATTTGTCGCGGAAGCGAAACGGCAATTGTTCGGCCGCGTTGGCATCGATCTGCTCGCCGGGCCCACGGAAACGCTGATCATCGCCGACGACACCGCCGACGCCGAAATTTGCGCGACCGACCTGCTGGGTCAGGCCGAGCACGGCCCAACCTCGCCCGCCATTCTGCTGACGACATCGAAACGTATCGCCGACGGGATCGAGGCCGAAATTCAACGTCAGTTGTCGGTGCTGGCCACCGCCGAGATCGCCGGCACCGCGTGGCGCGATCACGGCCAGGTGATCCTGTGCGATACCGATGAGGAACTGGTTTCGGAGGCAGATCGTATCGCCTCGGAACATGTGCAGGTGATGACACGCGAGCCGCTTTGGTTCCTTGAGCGTCTGACCAACTACGGTGCGCTGTTCCTCGGCAAGGAAACAAATGTCGCTTACGGCGACAAGGTCATTGGCACCAATCATACCCTGCCGACAAAGCGCGCGGCGCGCTACACCGGCGGCTTATGGGTCGGCAAATTCCTCAAGACCGTCACCTATCAACAGGTGTCGCCGGAGGCGACCGCGATGATCGGCGAATATTGCTCCCGCCTGTGCGCGATCGAAAATTTCGCCGGCCACAAAGAACAAGCCGATCTGCGAGTAAGACGCTACGGCGGTAAGAATGCGGTTTGATAATGGAAATCTACCCAAGTGGCCTGCGAATGAACCCGTCACCCGAGGCCGGATTGTTGCTGGATCAAATCTTCGATTGGGTGCACCATGCCGCGGCGCGTCAGCGTGTGCAGTTCGATAACGCCGCGAAACTTTACAGGTTCTGACGCCACGTGTCGCCAAGAGTCTACCTCGCCGGCCCGGACGTATTTTTCGCCGACCCGGAACTTTGGGTCCAGACGAAGAAGACAATCTGCGACCTGCATGGCATAGTTGGCGTGTCCCCGCTTGACGAATTACCGGACGAGCCGGCGCAGTGGTCGACATTTCCGTTCTGGCGCAAGATCGCCCACAGGAACGAAGCTCACATCAGAAGTTGTCAGGCTCTGATCGCCAATTTGACGCCATTCCGCGGCCCGAGCGCGGATGTGGGCACCGTTTACGAAGTTGGCTTCGCTCGCGCCCTGGGCCTGAAGGTTTTCGGTTACGCTACGACAACGGAACCATTCCTGGCCCGCACACTCAAAGGCGCCGCGGCTCAAATGCAACCGGACGGTTCATGGCGCGATGGCGAAGGTTTGCTCGTAGAGCAGTTCGGTCTGTTCGATAACCTGATGATCGAGGGTGCGATCATCGGCTCCGGCGGCGCATTGATCACTGGCGACGCCGATCGCTGGACAGACCTGACACTGTTCGAACGGTGCGTCGCCGCCGCGGCCAAAGTACTGGTGGCCTAGTACTCACCATCGGGAAAGCGCGAGTCATGGTCGTTATACCGTCATGGCCCGGCCTGATCCTGCCATCTCTTCCAGCACAGCGCCCCGAAAGATGGCCGGGTCAGGCCCGGCCATGACGCGGGGATGTGTCGTGCGTCAACCGCCGCTTATCGCGCCGCGCGCCGCTTCGCTTTCTTGGCGCCGGCCTTCTTCTTCGCGGCCGGTTTTTTGGCGCCCGCGGATGCAGCCTTCGCCGGCGGTCGCGCCGCCTTTTTCCGCGGTGCCGCTCGCGGCTTCGCGGGAGCCGATGACACGTCGGCATCTGCCCCCACCTTCGCCCCGACCCGAGCGCCTCTCGCACCCCTGCCCTTCTTCCCCGCCGAGCCACGCGGTTTCAGCGTCTTGCCCTTTTCGGCCAGCAACGACACCGCCTCATCCAGCGTCACATCATCCATCGTCGTGCCGCGCGGCAGATTGGCGACGGTCTGGCCGTGCTGCACGTAGGGCCCGAACCGGCCCTTCCGCACCGCCACGAATTCCTTGTCCTTCGGATGCGTCCCGAGCGTCCGCACGCTCGCCATCTTCTTCGCGATCAGGTCCACCGCGCGGTTCAAGCCCAAAGCCAGCACGTCATCGTCCCGGTCGAGCGAGCCAAACACAGAGCCCATCCGCACATAGGGCCCGAACCGCCCGATCCCTACCTGGATCGGTTCTTTGGTCTCAGGATGAATGCCGACCGTTCGAGGCATCGCCAGCAACCCGATCGCCTGCTCCAGCGTCAGTTGGTCGCCATCCATGCCGCGCGGCAAAGTCGTGCGTTTCGGGCGGACCTTCTTGTCCTCGGTCGCCTCACCCAACTGGACATAAAGGCCGTATGGCCCGCGCCGGACGGTGATTTCCTCGCTCGTGTCCGGGTCCACCCCCAGAGTGCGCTGGCCGTCCTTGAGTGTGTCGCCGCCCTCGGCACCGGTATCGATCGCGAGGCTGCGGGTGTACCGGCATTCCGGATAATTCGAACAGCCGATGAAACTGCCCAGTCGACCCAGCTTCAGACCGAGACGGCCGGTGCCGCAGGCGGCGCAACGGCGTGGATCGCTGCCATCCTCCCGCGCCGGGAAGAAGTGTGGCCCAAGGTCCTGATCCAACGCATTGATGACGTCGCTGATCTTCAGGTCCTTGGTCTGGTCGACGGCCTTTGAGAACTCGTCCCAGAACGCCTGCATCACCGCGCGCCAGTTCAGGTGACCAGCGGAAACCTCATCGAGCTTTTCCTCGAGAGCGGCGGTGAAGCCGGTATCGACATAGTGTTCGAAGAAACTAACCAGAAACGCGGTCACCAGACGGCCGCGATCTTCCGGGATGAAGCGCCGCTTCTCCAGCCGCACGTATTTGCGGTCCTGCAGCACCGACAGGATCGAAGCGTAGGTGGAGGGCCGGCCAATCCCCAGTTCCTCCATCTTCTTCACCAGGCTGGCCTCGGAATAGCGTGGCGGCGGCTGGGTGAAATGCTGGTTGGCGTCGACTTTGCTGCGCTTCAGCGGATCCTTGACCGCCATTGGCGGCAGCATACGGTTATCTTCGTCCTCGGCGGCGTCGTCAGTATCTTCCCGATACAGCTTCAGGAACCCGTCGAACGCCACGATCGAGCCCGTGGCCCGCAAAATCTGGCCTTTGCCATCGATCACGTCCACGGCGACCTGATCCAGCTCCGCCGACTGCATCTGGGAGGCGACCGCGCGCTTCCAGATCAATTCGTACAACCGGCGCTGGTCGTGGTTCAGCCCGGACACGACCTGATCCGGCGTGCGAGACACGTCGGTCGGACGGATCGCCTCATGTGCTTCCTGAGCGTTCTTCGCCCGGCTGGTGTATTCTCGCGGCGCGCCCGGCAAATAGTTCGGCCCGAAACTGCCGCGCACATGATCGCGGATGGCATTGATCGCCTCGCGCGCCATCTGCACGCCATCCGTCCTCATATATGTGATCAGACCGGTCGTCTCGCCGTCGATGTCCACACCCTCATATAACTGCTGCGCGCATCGCATGGTCTGCTGCGCGCCGAACCCCAGTTTCCGGGACGCCTCTTGCTGCAATGTTGATGTTGTGAACGGCGGCGGCGGATTGCGCCGGACGCGCTTGCGCTCGACGGTGCCGACCTCGAAACGACCGGCCTCGACCACCGCTTTCGCGGCTTCGGCGAGATCCTTGTTGTTCAGGTCGAACTGATCGAGCCGCTTGCCGTTGAGATGGGTCAGCTTCGCGGTGAATGGGGCGCCACCCGGGGTGACGAAAACCGCCTCGATGGTCCAATACTCGCGCGCCCGGAAAATCTCGATTTCCGCCTCGCGCTCGCAAATCAGCCGCAGAGCGACCGACTGTACGCGGCCGGCGCTGCGGCTGCCCGGCAGTTTGCGCCACAGCACCGGCGACAAGGTGAACCCCACGAGGTAGTCCAGCGCGCGCCGCGCCATGTAGGCCTCGATCAGCGGCAGATCGAGGTCGCGGGGATGCTGAATTGCCTCGCGGATGGCTCCGCGGGTGATCTCGTTGAAGCTGATCCGGCGGACGGTCACGCCTTTCAGCGCCTTCTTGTCCTCCAGCATGGCACGGACATGCCAGGAGATCGCCTCGCCCTCGCGGTCCGGGTCGGTGGCGAGATAGAGCGTCTTCGCTCCTTTCAGCGCCTTGACGATGGCGCCGACCTGCTTCTCGCCCCTCGCGTCCGATTCCCAGTCCATGGCGAAGTTCTCGTCGGGGCGGACGCTGCCGTCCTTGGGCGGAAGATCGCGGACGTGACCAAAGCTCGCCAGGACGGTGTACCCGCCGCCCAGATAGCGGTTGATGGTTTTGGCTTTGGCGGGGGATTCTACGACGACAACGTCAGACATGATTCCCTTGGCATGATTTTCCGGTGGTTGGTCTAAGATCCGGCTTCCGTCAACAAAGCGAACCGGTTCCCCGGCAGTGTCTCCACCCGCCCGGCCAGCTCCAGTTCAAGGAGAACCGCCATCACGGCGGCGGGAGACAACTGGCAGCGCCGCAGCAGATCGTCAACCTTCGTTGGTGTAGGACTGAGCAGGGAGACAACCTGAGATCGTGCCTGATCGAGCCCGGCCGGCTCATCCAGTTGGTCCGCCGCGTCAGGAACGCAAGGGGTCGTTTCCGCTATTCCTCGCGGTGTGGCTCCTGAGGGGAAAAGAGCGCCGAAGCCCGAAAGGTTGTCCAGCACGTCCTCGGCGGTCTCCGTCAGGATGGCCCCGTCCCGCAGCAGGTCATTGCCGCCACGCGCCCGAGGGTCCAACGGCGACCCCGGCACCGCGAACACCTCCCGCCCCAGTTCCTGGGCGATCCGCGCGGTGATCAGGCTGCCGGACCGCCGCGCCGCCTCGACCACGACCACACCCAGGGAAAGGCCGGCGATGAGCCGATTGCGGCGCGGGAAGTGTCGCGCCTGAGGCTGCGTGCCGGGGGTTGCTTCGGTGATCACGGCGCCTCGTTCGACGATCAGACGTTGCAAATTGGTGTTCTCCGCCGGGTAAGGAACATCGAGACCTCCCGCGATGGCGGCGACCGTTCGGCCCGTGCGCATGGCGGCCGTGTGCGACACGCCATCGATCCCGCGCGCGAGGCCGGAGACAATCGTGACATGGGCCGCCAAATCCTCCGCCAGCGTCTCGGCGATCCGAAGCCCGGCGGCCGAGGCATTGCGTCCCCCGACGACCGCGACGGCGGGTTTGGCGAGGAGAGCGGCATCGCCAAACACCGCGATCACCGGAGGCGCATCGTCCAACTGCGCCAGGAGCTGCGGGTAGTCGGCGTCACCGATGAAGATCAGTCGGCCGCCAAGTTTCGCGACCTGCTCGAACTCGCGCCGGGCGTCCGCGTCAGAAGGAATTACCGGGGGCGATGCCTTGCCTCCCGCACGGACGAGATGTGGCAACGCGGCCAGCGCCCGCGCCGGGCTCTGATAGCGATCGAGCAGTCGCCGGCAGGTGATCGGACCAACCCCCTCCGCACGGACGAGGCGCAACCGTTGGACATCGTCTTCGGTGGGCATGGCGGCTCCTGGGGATTGGCCCAGGGAGAATCAGCACGATTGTGTAAAGATTGGCTTAAGGGCCGGAGTGGCACTTTGACATGGGCGCCGCCACGGCTTGTGCGCATCGCCGCGCCGGTTACTCGCGGTATGCACGTTACCGCGGCCGTTGATCGAACAACCGCCGTTAAGCAAGACTTTCAACACGGAGGACGCGGAGAACCACGAAGGACCACGGAGAAGGAAATAGGGCGCTTCGCGCGGTGTTTGATCGAACGCCCGCGCGAAGCGCTCAAAATCCTTACTTCTCTGTGGTCCTTCGTGGTTCTCCGCGTCCTCCGTGTTGAAAGCCTTACTGACGGACCAGGCAAGATCTCGAACGCCGCGTCAGAACCCCACACGATCGCCACCCTTAAGCTGCAAAATCTCCCGCGCCTCCGTAGGCGTCGCGATCTCCAAACTTAAATCCTCCAGAATTCGTCTTATCTTCGCCACCTGCTGAGCGTTCGATGTCGCCAATTCGCCCTTGCCAATATAAAGCGAATCCTCCAGCCCCACCCTCACATTCCCGCCGTTGATTCCGGCCATCGTGGTGAACGCCATCTGATGCCGCCCCGCGGCGAGGACCGACCATACGTACTGATCGCCAAACAACTTGTCCGCCGTCTCTTTCGCGAACAGCAGATTGCGCGGCTCCGCGCCAATGCCACCCAAAATCCCGAAAATGGACTGCACGAACAACGGCGGTTCGACGATCTTGCGATCCAGGCAATATGCGAGATTGTATAAATGCCCAATGTCGTAACATTCGAACTCGAACCGTGTGCCATGGCCCTTGCCAAGCCGCTCGACGATGCCCTCGATGTCGCGGAACGTGTTGCGGAAGATGAAGTTGTCCGTGTTCTCCAGATACGGCTTCTCCCACGCGAATTTCCACTCCTTGATGCGATCGCCCGCGCGGGAGATGTTGAAGTTCATACTTCCCATGTTGAGGCTGCACATCTCCGGCTTCGCCACCAGTGGCGCGGCGAGCCGGTCGTCCAGCGTCATGTTCAGCCCGCCCCCCGTGGTGACGTTGATGACCGCGTCGGTACTCTGCTTGATCACCGGCAGAAATCGCATGAACACCGCCGG
>JBEKGV010000222.1:0-6832 GCA_050012615.1 Acetobacteraceae bacterium
CTCTCCAATTGCGCCAAATAGGGCTGAGATACACCGATCTCCTGGGCCATTTCCGCTTGCGTGAACCCGCGATGCTTGCGCCAGAACGCCAGCGGCGTGGCGGCTGCCAGCCAGGCGTCCACATCGCCACCGGACAGCGTTTGAAGCGTTCCCGCCGCGACTGCCCGCATGGCGGCCTCGGCGTCGCGTGCATCGATCAGGTCCTGATATTCTTCGGCGGTCATCGTCACCAAACGCTGCCCGTCGGGCGAGATCGTGGTCTGGACGGTCATGCCCGATGTCCCTTCATTTATAAACGCCGCCGCGAGGCCCAACCCTGACAACCGATAACTCCGACGCGGTTCCAACGAAAATCACCCGATAATCGCCCACCCGCATTCGGTTGGCAGACGATGCTGGCAGCCGTGGTGCATAACGGATGCCCAGAAACCCGGTGTAACCCATCGTGCTGGCGACTTAGCGCCGCGCCCCGTTTGGTGCTATGCTCGGGTTGATGGAGGCCGCAATGATCGATTGGAGCCAATGCCCGGACGTGGAGCGCGTGCCGGGCCGCGTTTCCGGGCAGTGGGTAGTCAAGGACACTCGTATCCTGGCCCAGGGCGTGATCGACAACGCTGACGACTTCACACCGGAGGAGATCGCCGGCGAGATTTATGAGGGACTTGGGACAGATCGCGCTCGGCGGATCATCGAGTATGCCCGGCGGCATGCCACGCACCCGCATCCTGCTTGATCAGAACGCGCCGCTCGGGCTGCGCCGCCTCCTCATCGGTCATGACGTTGTCACGAGTGCGAGCCTGGGATGGTCGACCATCCAAAACGGCGAACTCATCCGGGCCGCCGAAGAGGCCGCATTCGCCGTTCTGATCACCTGTGACCGGAACATCCGACATCAGCAGAACCTTGCGGGTCGGCAGCTCGCGGTTATCGAGCTTACGACGAATCAGTGGGTAACCATCCGCGACAACAACGCCGACTTACTGGCAGTCATCGAAACCGTTTCTCCCGGCAGTTACGCGACCATCCGCTTTCCAAAGCCACCAAAGCGTAGGCGACCCCATCCTCGCCGTGAATGCTAATGTTGCGTGCGGCGACGACTTCCAGGCCCCTCACCCGGGAAACCCCTGCTCCCACCCAAAATTGCGCCAAATAAAACTGACATACGTCGCGGTCACCGACAGGTCGCTCAGCGACGTCACCGCGTGCCACCAACCGACCGGAATGAACAACGCGCGCCCCGGCTCGATCACGACGTCCACCGGCGTCAGCCCCCGCTCGGCACAAATCGCGTCCGACGGCATCCCGATCCGGCTGAACACCGCGTGCGAGTAATCCAGCCGTGCGACGTCGACCGGGCTCAGCATCCGCACCAGCTTGCGCCCCACCATCTGCACCAGGAAGTTGTTGGTCAGGTCGTGATGCAGCGGGGTCTCCGACCGCCCGCCGATCCACAGGAACCGCTGCGCCGGGTCGTCGCGCAGAAACCCCGGCAGCGGCGTCATGTCCGCCCCGAGCGGCGCCAGGGCCGCCAGGTTCTCGCTGCCGTTGTTGGCCGTCATGTAGACGTCGTTGTCGGGATGCGCGGCGAGGCGATCGAGAAATGCCCCGAAGGTCATCCTCGTCCTGCGTGCCTCCTTGTTCAGTTCGTAGTGCGGATCGCCGCTGCGTCCCGCCTGCACCGTGACCTCGGGGTCGTCCCCGACGCGTACCCGCAAGCCCTCGATCGTCCAGGCGTTGGCCCGCCACCGCGGCATGTTCACCTGGGCCGGCTGGTGCGCGGCGTAGGCCATCGCGAAGAATCGGCGCGTGCCGCTGTCCACCGGCCCAGGCTCGAGCTCGAGATGCGTGGCTCTCACGTCCGACACCCAGCGGCGCCATGCGGTCACCCGGTCGAGGTCGATTGTCTGGTCCATCATCCGCACAATCCGATGCCTACCGTTTCCGCATGATAACACGGCCACCTGATAACGCGGCCACCGGATGACGTGAACAGTCGCGGTTGCCCCTGTTCCCCTTTCCTCCGGCCTGATACCACCCCATCTCGAGAACAGCGCCCACCCCGGAATTCCGTCATGCCCGATCTTCCCCACCTCCGCGCCGAGCGCGCCGAACTGGAACAATCCATCGAGGCGCGGCAGCGCGAACTCGGCCCCGACCATCCGGACCTCGCCGACGACCTCCGCGCTCTCGGCCGCCTCGCGCATGAACTGGGAGACTTCCAGGACGCCCAGTCGCTGTTGCATCGAGCGTTGGCGCTGCACACGGAGGCCCTGGGCGCCGAACACCCCGAAACCGCCACCGACATCAATCACATCGGCCTCGTCCTCCACGATCTGGGCGATCTCGACGCGGCCGCGGCGGCATTCGAGCGGGCACTGGCGCTCGACGAGCAGGCGCTCGGCCACGAACACACGAATGTCGCGCGCGACTGCAACAACCTCGCCGGCGTGCTGCGCGACATGGGCGATCGTTTCGCCGCGAAAGAGGCCCTCGACTGGGCTTTGTCCGTCTACATGGCGCAACTCGGGCCGGATCATCCAACGACGAAATCTGTGAAGCGCAACCGCTCGTTACTCGGGTAATACCAATGGCCCTAAATGTTGACCGATGCGTTACCCGTCATGGCCGGGCTTGACCCGGCTATCAATCGCCGCACGTGCCTCGACAGATGGCCGGGTCAGGCCCGGCCATGACGCGCAGAGGACAGCGATGACCGGTCGAAATTTAATTCTGTTAGCATAAGAGCAACCCCGCGAAGCGTAACCCGCGCCACCGAACCTGGCGCATCGGCCGGCGGGAGCCCGCCGGCGCTTCAGGCATCGTGGATGGCGTCCTCACGCCGCCGCGCGAACACGCCCCAGGAAACTGTGAACCTGTTGCTGAAGCCGTTCAGCCTGGCGCGCGAGCGTGGTCGAGGCGGACACCATTTCGTTCGCCACCCGTCCCGTATCCTCCGCGGCTCGAGCCACGCCGCCAATGTTCGATGACACGTCGGTCGTGCCGCGCGACGCCTCGGCGACCGACCCAACGATCTCCTGTGTCGCCTTGGCCTGCTCCATCACCGCCGTGACGATGGACGAGGCGGTCTCGTCAATTTTGCGGATGGTTTCCGAGATGCCGCCGATCGCCTGGACCGCCTTTTCCGTCGTGCTCTGGATGGCCGCGATCTTGCTGGAAATATCGGCGGTCGATTTGGCGGTTTGATTCGCCAGTTCTTTAACCTCGGACGCGACCACGGCGAACCCGCGGCCTGCCTCTCCGGCGCGTGCCGCCTCGATCGTCGCGTTCAGCGCGAGCAGATTGGTCCGGCCCGCGAGACCGGAAATCAGGTTGACGACCTCGCCAATGCTGCTCGCGACCGCACTTAGTTCAGAGACGATCGCAGCGGTGGTATTTGCTTCCTTCACCGCGTCCCGCGACATTTCCGTCGACCGCTCGACCTGGCGGCGGATTTCGGCGACGGAAGACCCGAGTTGTTCGGCGGCGCCCGCGACGACGACGACATTCGCACCGGCCCGCTCGGCGGCGGTTGAAACAGCTTCCGTCTGACTGGATGTGCGCGCGGCCGAGTCGGCGAGTTGTTGCGCCGTTGCCTCGAACCTGGTCGCGGCACCCGACACCGTCTCGGTCAGCGCTGACATTTCGCGGTCGAATTCATTGGTCAGGTTGCCCAGTACGCCGGCCCGATCCTTGGCGGCACTGGCGGCGACCGTGACATCGTCGATATCGACCAGCGATCCGCAGGCACGAATCGCCTTGCCGTTGGCATCGTGCACAACCCCACCCGTCGCGCGGAACCATCGATAGCCGCCATGCGCCATCTTCAGGCGGTAGGTGACGTCATAGAGCGACTTCCCCGATTTCTTCTTCAGCGCCTCGTTGAACGCCGCGAAGGTTCGCACCGAGTCGTCCGGATGAAGTTTGTCCGACCACGACCGGCAGGCGTTCGGAAAATCTCTTTCATTCCTGAACCCCAGCAGCCGGCGGAATTCATTTGTCCATGTCCATTGGCTTTCAGGATGTAATGCATCCTCATTCACGAGCCTCGCGTCCCACAGCCCCACACCGCAGTAATTGCCGAGTATCTCCATCAGTTCATCGCTTTTGGCCTTGCCACGCAAAAACACCTCGACCTCCTTCTGGCCCTCTATCGCCCCGATCGCACATAACGATCCCGGCCTCGCCGCAACGAGCGCGCGTTAAGGGATGAGCGATCTCGCCCGTCCCGCTCACCATTTTGCACCGCGAATAGTTGACAAAACATGAATGGCTTCGCGCCCGAACCGGGTCTCGCCCATTAAAAGTGGGCCCATCAAAATTGGGCCCGTTAACATTGGCCCCACTGGCATTGGAATGCATACAAGTCTGGCGTCGGCCTGTATCCTTCCCCCGCGGGCCGGTGAACCGGAACCGGACACTACTGAAACAGGCACGGCATGATGGCGCAAACTCGATCAAAAGATGCCGGCTCGCGCGCGGTTCTGCTCGATCTGGACGGCACATTGTCTGATTCCCGGGCGGGCATCGAGGCCTGTTTCAGGCACACACTCGTGGCGCTCGGACACGATCCAGCCCAGGCCGGAGATCTCACCTGGGCTGTCGGCCCGCCGATCGCGGTATCGCTGCGACGGCAACTCGCGATTTACGGCGACGACCGGGTGGATGCGGCGCTGACGATCTATCGGGAACGCTATTCCGCTGTCGGGATCTATGACTGTTCGGTTTATCCCGGCGTCGTGGAGATGCTCGATGGAGTACTGGGCCTGGGTTTCGTGATGTGCATCGCGACCTCCAAGCGGCGGGATTTCGCCGATCGGGTCATCGATTATCTCGGACTCCGAACTTATGTCCGCAACGTCTACGGTGCCGAACCCGGTGGCGGCCTGGATCGCAAGCAAGACCTTTTGGCGCACATTCTCGCCGTCGAACACTTCGCCCCGCCGGACTGTGTCATGCTGGGCGACCGGCTGCACGACATAGAGGCAGCGAAGGCCAACGCAATCCGCTCCGTCGGCGCGTTGTGGGGCTACGGCGGGCGAGACGAACTCGAGCAAGCCGGCGCCGACGCCATCGCCGTCACCCCAGCCGATGTGCTGTCGTTACTGGCCTGAGCGGCTCGTCGCCGTCATCTCCGGGCTCGCCGTCGTCAATCCCCCTGTGCGACGACGGAAGGCCGGTGGGCGACGGCGGAAGGCCGGTCGCACCGCCATGCCGTGGTTGCCGCGGACGATATTAATTCAATCGCCTCTGGTTCGCCGGACCAAGTTTCGCCGGATAGCTTAACGCCACCAGCAGTGCCAGCAGCGCCATCGTGCCGGTCAGCACATAGGCGTGGCGCATCGAGCTGGAAACAGCGTCGATCAGCGGCGCCAGATCGCCCTGGGATAACGCATCGCGCGCGCTCGGCCGCATGACGAGGTCCAGAGGACGCGACGCTTCCGACACCTCGCGAAACAGACTGAAGTTCAGCACCGCGCCAAATGCCGCCGCGCCCAGGGACTGGCCCAGAAATCGCAAAAACATGGTGGAAGACGTTGCCGCCCCACGCTGATGCCAGGCGACCGACGTCTGGACGGACACCATGAACGTCGTGTTGCAAAATCCCATGCCGGCACCGATCAACACCGCGCCCGCGGCAGCCCAGACGGGACCGCTCGCCGGCGTCATGGCGATCAGCATGGCTGCTCCAGCCATCAGCGCCACCGCTCCGCTGGTGGCGATGCTGCGGTAGGTCGATCGCGGCAACCACAGCCCGGCCGTGGTGCTGCCGAGCACCCAGACGACGGACATCAAGGCGAGAATTACGGCGGTCACGTTCGCGCCGCGTCCCATGACCCCTTGAACGCAGGTGGGAAGGTAGGCCGTCACGCCCATCATCAGGATGCCGGTGATAAGGCTGCCAATGCCGCTGCCGGCGATCACGCGGTTCCGCCACAACTCCAAAGGCAGCATCGGCTCGGCGATGCGCCGCTCATGCAGCACCAGCGCGACCCCGCCGGTGAGCAGGATCGCTGTCGCGATCGTCAGCGTGGAACGATCGAACTCAGCCCCCTCGATCAGCAGCAGCATCAGCGCGGCCGTGGTCACCATCAGCAGCACCGATCCCAGGTAGTCTACGTGGCGAGAGCGGGTTCCGATCTCTTCCGGCAGGAACAGCGCGATCATGGCGATGGCCGCCGCGCCGATCGGGATGTTCATCCAGAACACCACAGGCCAATCGCCGTACTGGACGATGAACGCTCCAAGCGACGGTCCGAGGATGGCCGACACTCCGAATACGCCGGACAGCATACCTTGCACGCGGGCACGCTCGACTGGCGTGTAGATATCGCCGACTATGGTGTTCGCGATGGGCTGCACGCCTCCGGCGCCCAGACCCTGGATGGCGCGAAATATGACGAGCTGCAGCATGCTCCGCGAGAAGCCGCACAGAGTCGAACCGAGCAGGAAAATGAAGACGCCGGCAAAGAAGATCCGGCGGCGGCCATACATGTCGGCGAGGCGGCCATACAGCGGAATGGTCGCCGCCTGGCCCAGCATGTAGGCCGAGAACACCCAGGCGAACAGGCCGAACCCACCGAGACTGTTCGCCACGGCTGGCATGGCGGTCGCCATGATCGTGGCTTCCACCGCGGCCATGAAGCTGGCTGCCATGCAGGCGCCCAGGATCAGCGGCCGGCGGGGAATCCGGCGTTCCGACGTTACGACGGCATCAGAATCGGACATGGATAAATGATTGGCAGCGCGATCGTTCCGTGTCCACGACCGCTGCCGATGGGCGGCCTACTTCGCCCCAACTCGCGGTTCCCGCCGGTGCGACCGGTGCTCTTCG
>JBEKGV010000223.1:0-6829 GCA_050012615.1 Acetobacteraceae bacterium
CGCATGCAGCGTGGACAGGAACGCGACCACGTCGTCGATTTGTCCCGGGGTCAAAATCGGTCGTCCTTGCCATGCCGAGCCCACACGGTTGAGGTTCGCCACCGTACCATAAGCCGGCATCACCGTGTCATGGTTGAACCGCGAGGGGTCGATAAGCCGCTGATGGATTTCCTCCGGTGTCAGCCTGTCGGCCACGCCATCGAGCGGCGGTCCAATATTGCCTTGTAAATACCGTGCGGGAAATGGCCCGGAGTGACAAAGCACACAGGCACTCAAAGCCCGGTTCTCAACGATCTTTCGTCCATTCACCGCATCTCCGGCCTGCGCCTGACCCACGACCAATGCCACGAGCAGCGCCGCGTTCACCCAAACACTTCCGCTGTGATCGTTTGAAACCATCGATCGCCGTATTGTGCCTCCAAGGTGCGTTGAGAATCCGGCGCGTCGATGGGGCTGGTGCCACCGGCGCCCTCGATATCAGTGAGCGCCCCGTTGACCGGCCGATACACGCCGGCGACCGAAAATCCATACTCCGGGGCAGCCAGGCTGTAACACGTGTTGATCAGTCGCGGCTCCTGAGGCTTGTCGCCATGCAGCAGCGTCGCGACCGCTTCGGCGCATACTTTGGCCTGGGCGTTCGCGGCGAAGGCGGATTTCGGCATGGCGCCGGCGATGGCGGAATCGCCGATCACGTGGATGCCCGGAACCAGTCTTGATTCGAACGTCACCGGATCTATCGGACACCATCCGGTACGATCGGCAACCCCCGCCTGAGCGGCGATCGCGCCCGCGCGTTGTGGTGGAACGACGGTTCCGACATCGGCATGATGCGAGCCAAAGTCTGTCTCAAATGTCCTGGTCGCGGCATCCACTCGAATGACTTTGCCGCCGTCAGATAGTGGAATCCACTCGAGCAAATCGGGGTAGAGCTGCTTCCACGCGTTCTGAAACAGCTTTTGCTTGGAAAACACGTCCTTCGCATCCAGCACCAACAGCTTCGATTTCGGCTTATGGGTTTTCAGATACCACGCGATCAGGCTGGCACGTTCGTAAGGCCCGGGTGGGCACCGATAGGGATTGGGCGGCACCGACATGACCACCACGCCGCCATCCGGCATCTCCTGCAACTGGCGCCGCAGCAACAGAGTTTGCTCCCCGGCCTTCCAGGCGTGCGGCAGACGATTGGCGGCTTTCTCGTCATAACCGGGGAGACCACCCCAGATAATGTCGATCCCTGGAGAGAGCACCAACCGGTCATAGGAAAATTTCGCACCGTCGCTCGCCGAGACGATGCGGGCTGCCGGATCGACCGATGCAGCCGCGGTGTTCACCACGTTGACGCCGTCCGACCGTACGGCCGCATAGCCGAACCGCTGCGCGTCCAACTCCCGCTCGCCCGCGATCACCAGATTGCTGAATGGACAGGCGATGAATGTCTCGTTTGGTTCCAGCAATGTCACGTCCAACGCCGGGTCGATCCGGTGTATGAACCGTGCGGCTGTCGCCCCGCCGAACCCACCGCCGACTACCACGACCCGTCCCTTGGGCTGGCCCTTCGCGACGAACGGGATCGCCAGACCGGCGGTCAGAACGTGCCGGCGCCGGATCATTTCCGCGCGGCCCACCATGCCGCGATGGCGCTCAGTTCGTCAGTGTCGAAGCCTTTGGTGATCCGGCCCATCACAGTCGATGGCCGCGCGCCCGAGCGAAACGCGATCAATGCCTCGGTCATGTCCTTCGCATCACGTCCGGCGATCGGCGAGGCTGATCCATGACACCCCGAGCAGGAAGAAGCTCCTGGCGGAGGAGGGGAGGCCGCCGCCAGCATCATCACCAGCCCCAGGCCGGTTCCGCCCCTCATGTCGAGCGCAGGTCCTCGCGGCTTAAGGGCAGGGCCCGTATCCGCCTCCCGGTCGCCGCGAAGATCGCATTCAGCACCGCCGGACCCGCGACCGCGATCGTTGGCTCTCCCACACCGCCCCAGAATCCGCCGGACGGCACCAGGACCGCCTCGACCTTTGGCATATCGGCGAGTCGCATCACCTGGTTATCATCGAAGTTGCTTTGCATCACACGGCCTTTGTCGATCGTGATCTTGCTGAGCAACACCGAACTCAGACCATAGACGAAGGATCCCTCAATCTGCGCGGCAACCTGGTTCGGATTGACGACATACCCGGGGTCTGACGCGCACACGATCCGGTGAATTTTCAGATCGCCTTTCGGTGACACCGAAACCTCCGCCACAGCGGCCGTGTAAGAACCAAATCCACAGGTCTGCGCGATGCCGCGGTAGACGCCTTTCGGCAGCGGCGCGCCCCAATCGGCTTGTTCGGCGACAGCGTTCATCACCGCGAGGTGCTTCGGGTTCTTCGTCATCAGCGAACGGCGGAATTCCAGCGGATCTTGTTTCGCCGCATGCGCGACCTCATCGATGAAGCATTCCATATAGAGTGCGTTCTGATTGGTATTGACGCCGCGCCAGAAGCCGACCGGCACATGGGTGTTGCGCACGGCATGATCGATCAGCAGGTTCGGGATCGCCATGTAGCCGAACTCTTCCGCGGTCCAACCCTGGAATGCGACCCGATCGACGCCGTTTTCCATTCGTTGTGGCGCCAGCCAGGCCAGGATCGATTGTCCGGAAATTCGTGCGTGCAGCGCGGCGACGTTGCCCTGAGCGTCCAGCCCGGCGGTCAGTTTGCATTGTGTGATAGGACGATAGAAGCCGTGCTGCATGTCCTCCTCACGGCTCCAGATCAGCTTGACCGGCCGGCCAGGGATCTGTTTCGCGATGAGCACGGCCTGACGCACGTAATCCTGGTTGCCGCGGCGGCCAAAACCGCCGCCCAGATGATGCTTGTGCACTTTGACGGCATCGAGTTTGACGCCGGCCGCCTCGGCCGCGGCGGCGAGCGAGGCATCCCCGTTCTGGCTGCCGACCCAGATTTCGATTTTGCCATCATCCCACTTCGCCGTGCAGTTCATCGGCTCCAAAGTCGCGTGGTTCTGGAATTGCGTGCCGTAGACCGCCTCGATCTTCGTTACGGCCCCCGTAAGAGTTCCGTCGACATCGCCGTGTTTCTGACCGAGACCGGCTTCGCTGGCGTCGAGACCGGTTTTTAGTAACGTATCGATTTGCTTGCTGTCGACGGTTGCGTTCGGACCCTCATCCCAGACGATCGGCAGGGCGCCCAGAGCTGTCTTCGCCTGGAACCATTTATCCGCCACCACGACGACAGTGCTGTCGTCGATCTGCAACACCTTTTGCACGCCTGGCATCGTTGCGACCTTGGCGGCGTCGAAGGATTTCACTTTTCCGCCGAATACCGGGCATTGCGCGATCGCCGCGCTCAACATGTTAGGAAGCTGCACGTCAATCGCGAACACCGTTCTGCCGGACAGTTTGTCCGGTGTGTCGAGCCGTCTCACCCCACGGCCGATGAGCTTCCATTCTCCCGGTGTTTTGATCTTCACATCCGCGGGTGGAGTAAGGCTTGCCGCCTCAGCCGCGATTTCACCGTAGCGCAGGCGCTTGCCGGTCGGCGTATGGGTAATGACGCTCATCGCCGCCGAGCATTCCGCGGCTGGGACGTTCCATCGCTTCGCGGCGGCCTCGATCAGCATCGCGCGACCAACCGCGCCACCCTTGCGGACGTAATCGACCGATCCGCGGATGCCTCGGCTGCCGCCGGTGGACATGTCACCCCAGGCGCGCTTGTTGGCGAGGTTCACCTCGGGTGCGACATATTCCGCTTTCACGAAACGCCAATCGGCATCCAGCTCATCCGCCACCAACTGGGCGAGTCCGGTCATCGTGCCCTGGCCCATTTCAGAACGGGCGATGCGGATGATCGTGGTGTCGTCGGGCTGAATGACGGCCCAGATGCCGAGTTCCGCCCCCGCGGCGTTTTGCGCCGCGGCTTTTGGTACCGACCACCTGAGGGACAAACCGCCGCCCGCCGCAACGGCTGTGGTGACAAAGCAACGGCGGCCGAGCTGCATGGTCTGGCTCATCCTGTCCTCCTCACGCTTTGCCGTTGATGGATGTGACGGTCAACGCGGCAGCGGTGTCGATCGCCTCCTTGATGCGTTGATAGGTGCCACAGCGACAGATGTTCGTGATCGCCACGGCCACGTCGGCCTCGGTCGGATTTGGTTTGTCATGCAACAATGCGGCGGCGGCCATGATCTGGCCGGACTGACAATAGCCGCATTGCGGAACATCGTGCTGCAACCAGGCAGCCTGCACCGGGTGACTTAGTCCGTCGGCGGACAAGCCTTCGATCGTGATGATCTTGGAGTTGGTAACGGACCCCGCGGCGACCGAGCAGGAGCGCATCACAGCTCCATCGATATGCACCGAGCAGGCGCCGCATTCGGCGATGCCGCACCCATACTTCGTGCCGGTCATCCCGACCCACTCGCGGATTACCCACAGCAGCGGTGTGTCCGGGTCTGCGTCGACCTCATGGACTGTGCCGTTGATGTCCAGTTTCAGCATTCTGCTTACTCCTTTTGTTACTTCATCTTAAATCAGACCACGTATCGTCTCCAGTTGCGACGGATCTTCGAACGGACAGACGATCAGAGCGTCGTCGATGCCAATGTCCGCCAGGCGCTGTAGCTGGTCGCGTGCCTCGGCCGGGGACTGACCGATCAGGGAAATCGTCAGCGGCCGCCCAATGGGCGACCCATCAGGATTTTCCCGGAAGTCGGCGAAGATATTCGCGACTATCGCACGTTGTCCACCCGCCTCCCGGTACATGCGAAGACCGATCTCGACATCTTCCCATTTGCTGTGGATTCCCGAGGCAATCCAACCCTGGCAATGATGCGCGGCCAAATTGATCCAGCGCGGGCTGCGCCAGGCGCCAAGCAGGACGGGCGGTCCCCCCTCTGTGCCCGGCCAGACCGATACCGCTGGGCCGTACACCGGCTCACCGTTCCAGGTGCGACGCATCACTTCCAGCATGCCCGGCAGGACCTTGAAGCGCGTGTCGAAATCAGCCTGGACCGCATCGAAATCGGCTTTGGTCGAGCCGGTGCCAACGCCGAAACGAAACCTCCCGCCGGACAGCAGATTGATGGTCTGGACACGATGCGCATGTTCGACGGGATGCCGAATAGGGACCTGAATGACGCAGGTGCCCAGTTCGATCTTTTTCGTGACGGCGCAGAGCACGCCCATGGCGCTGAGGGGATCGAGGGTCGTTCGACCTCGCCCGAACGCATCCGTGAGCCACAGGCCATGAAAATCCAATGCCTCCACCCGTTGGCCGAAATCGATGAGTTGGTCGATCATCGACGCCCCGCCAGGGGGAAGCTGACGCGGAATCGTTACAACGCCGAGACGCATGATATCTGGTCTTTCAGTAAGGTTTGTCGCCGGCGACGGTTACCCGAAAGCCGGAGCGTGTGTGCGGCCAGTAATCCCACATCGCCCGATGCTGGACGCAACGATTATCCCAGAACGCCACCGAGTTGGGGCGCCAACGGAACCGGCACTGGAACAGCGGGTTTTCCGCGTGCTCGTACAGGTACTGCAGGATCGCGGCACTCTCGTCCCGCGGCACGCCGATCAGGCGTTTGGTGAAGCCGCGATTGACATACAGCGCCTTATTCCCGGTCACCGGGTGCGTCCGGACAACCGGGTGTTCAGCACGCGGATAAACCGGCTTGTCTTGCATGCCGGCGTTTTTATACGTGCCGCGATACGCTTCTTCCCCGTCATGCAGCGCCGTGAGCCCCTCGAGATAGGCCTTCATCCGATCCGACAGCGCCTCATAAGCGGCATACATGCTGGCGAACAGAGTGTCGCCGCCTTTGGGTGGAGTTTGTTTGATGTACAGAATGCTGCCCATCGGCGGTTCGAGGTCGCAGGACACGTCGCTGTGCCAGCCTTCACCATTGGCACGCGGACTGTCCTTGTCCGCGTGGATGATCATCAGTTCCTCGTGGCCTGGCGCGTGCGGCGCGGCCGGGTGAATGTGCAGGTCACCGAAATTCCTGCCGAACGCCAGGTGCTGCTCCTGGGTCAGCTTCTGATCTTGGAAAAATATCACGCAATTTTCCGCCAGAGCCCGATGGATTTCATCCATCTGACGGTTGGATAACGGCTTCGCCAGATCGGCGCCGCTGATTTCCGCCCCTATGATCGGCGTGAGCTTATCGATTTCGATCGTCTCATAAGGCGCGGACTCGTCGGCGACGTGCCGATACCGAGGACCATTATTGCCACGAAGCGATGTCATCTCTGCACATTTCCACTGCGAACCGGAATCCCCGTCTGCTCATAGCACACCTGAGCGAGAGCCGCGACGCCGTTCCGGATGGTTTGCTTGCTCGGCATGGCGAAGCACAGACGCAGATGGGAGGTCGAATTATCCGGACTGACCGCCCAGGCGGGGCCCTCATTGAAGATGATTCCTGCTTCGGCGGCGGGTTTCAAAAGCTTCCGCGTATCCACCGACTCCGGAAGCTTGATCCACAAGAAGATCCCGCCTTTGGGAGCCCAGCATTCGGCGGTCGAGCCAAACTCGCGTTCGACGGCCTCGACCATGGTGTTCAATTTGTCATGCAGAACGCCGTTCAAATGACCCAGATGCCGGTCGAAATTCTTCGAAAAATATTCCGCGACCACCATCTGATCGAGAGCACCCGTGCCGCTGTCGCCTTTCAACGGCAGCAGCCGCCGCATGATTTCCCACTCGGCGACGATGTAGCCAAGCCGCAAGGCCGGGGCGAGCGACTTTGAAAACGACCCTAGATGGATCACACAACCTGGATCAAGTGCGTATAACGCGGGCGGCGCCTCGACGCCTTCCCA
>JBEKGV010000224.1:0-6811 GCA_050012615.1 Acetobacteraceae bacterium
GAAACGCTCGCTCGAAACCATGCGGCGCGCGTGGCGCGGCGAGCCCACCAATGCCGACGGGACATTGTCGGTGTGGCCGGGATGCGAGGGCGGCCCACCAATCCTCATGGGCGCCTGGCGCAGCCCGCGCTGGATCACCTTCGCCGCGCAAGAATGCCAGGGCTGGACGCCGTCGGGCCGCTACAGCAGCTGGGACGACCTCGAGCACGGAATGCGGATCTACCGCGAAGCCGGCGGCGCCAACGCGGTCCTCGCCAATGTCGCCGTCGATCTCGCCGAGCGGCCGGAGTCCGCCGCTCTGGCGGAGGTCGCGACGTCGTTGGTCTGCCCGCCGGACGAGGCGCGCCGGCGTCTCAAGAGGATCGAGCAAATCGGGTTCGACGAAGTGCTTCTGGTCTCCCACGGCGCCGTGCTGGACGACATCGAGCGGGCGCGTGACTTCCTGTGATGGCACGTGTCATATGTCACGCGTTACGGGGCCTGAATGGTTAATCCGCCGGCGGCCGAGCGGCGACAAAGCTCAAACGACAAGAGTTGGAGGATAGCATGCTGAACGGTTTGATCTCCTGCGACGACCATATGGACCTCGGGCAACTGCCGCCGGATCTGTGGGAGACGCATTTGCCCGCCGCGTTGCGCGACCGCGCGCCGCACGTCGAGGAACGCGACGGCCAGGCGATGTGGATCTGCGACGGCAAGGTCTGGGGCCGCTGGGATGGCAAGCCCCCCACGACCGGGTCCGCGCGGCCCGTCAAGCCGATTTACAATGCGCTCGACCGCGCCGGCATTTACGACAACAGCGCGCGGCGGCCGGCGAACGCCGAGTTGCGCCTGGAAGACATGGATCGCGACGGGGTACGCAGCCAACTGATCTTCGGCCCGATCTTCCAGATTTCAACGGATGATCCGGTGCTGCGCACCGCCTGCTATCAGGTCTTCAACGACTGGCTGCTGGATTTTTGTGCCGCCGCGCCCGACCGGCTGATCGGCGTCCCGATGCTGCCAGAGAGTCCTGAGGGTGCGTTGAAGGAATTGACTCGCCTCGTGGCCAGAGGCGGCGTGCGCCAGGTCAACCTGATGATCGCCAACGTCAACCCGAAGCTCGACGATCCGGCATGGGAACCATTATGGACCGCTCTCGAAACAAGCGGCATCATCCTGGCGTGGCACATCACCGTGTTTGTCGGCCGCCCAGGGGATCGGGCGGCCGGAAAGGCGGCCAGCGTGTTCGAGAATACCAAGTTCTTTCTTGGCAACTTCCTGGAACCGTTTGTCGACCTTTTCGCGTGGGGCATCCTCGAGCGCCATCCGAAGCTGCGTATCGTGATGGCCGAGGCCGGCACCGGCTGGCTGCCCTGGCTCATCCAGGAACTGGACTACCGTCACTGGCGACTGTGGGAGGCGAAGGAATTCTGGGCTGACAAGGGCGGGCGCGAACTGGTGACGAAACCGAGCGAATTGTTCCGGCGGCAAATTTACGCGACGTTCCAGGAAGATTACGTCGCGCTGTCGCTGCTGCCGTTCTTTGGCGAGGGGCATTTGCTGTGGGCGTCTGACTATCCGCACCCGGACAGCGTGTGGCCGAACTCACGGGACGCGATCGAGCGGCAGATGCACAGTCTGACTCCGGAGATGCGCCGCGCGCTGACCCATGACAACGCCGCGGCGTTGTACGGGCTGGCGTAAGGCGGTGCCGCGAACCAGGCGGCACGCGCGGCGAGCGGTCGCCGGCCTTGTCAATTAGGACCAGAAGTCTTACTCTTACCTGATGGAGTAAGGAACCAAATATGCGAATCACGTCGAAGGGTCAGGTGACGATCCCGATCGAAATCCGCGAACAAGCGGGTCTTATGCCGAATACGGAGGTGGACTTCGAATTCGACGGCAAGGTCGTGCGAATCATCCCGTCCGTGTCTCGGACAAAGGAGACCCGAGGCGCCCGGCTGGTGGCCCATCTGCGGGGTCGCGGCGATGTCGCCATGAGCACGGACGCCATCATGGCGCTGACAAGGGACGACTGAGTGACGGCTGTTTTGGTTGACAGCAACGTATTGCTGGACCTCATGACTGAGGACCCACGATGGTTCTCCTGGTCGGCGGCGGCCGTGGAAAGCGCGGCTAATACGTTTCGCCTTATTATCAATGCGATCGTCTATGCGGAGGTTTCGGTGCGCTATTCTCGGATCGAGGACCTGGAAGCGGCGCTGCCGAAAGGGATAATCGAGCGCGAGGCGATCCCCTACGAAGCCGGCTTTCTCGCGGGCAAGGTATTCCAGGCCTATCGTCGGCGGGGCGGACCGCGGCGCTCGGTTCTTCCAGATTTCTTTATTGGTGCACACGCCGCGGTGGCGGGATATCGGGTGCTGACCCGTGACCCCACGCGTTATCGCAGCTATTTTCCTCGGGTATCCCTGATCGCTCCAAAGTAATGGGCACATAATAGCTGTTTGGCACCTCTCCCTGACCCGGTTGACGCGTCGTCCTTGCGCCCACAGGCGCCTTGTGTAAAACTACACAACGAGATTGCGAATGACTGCACGCGAAGCGATCAACCGGCTTCGGCGGGAAGGATGGTCCGAGCGTTCGGGCAAGGGCGCCCATCTCATCTTCAAAAAGGACGGCCGCCGCGTCGTGGTGGCTAACCATGCAGGCGATATCCCGACGGGCACTCTCCGCGCCATTTGTGCGCAGGCCGGCTGGCCGTTCCCGCCGCGACGCTAACCAGGAGTCAAACGTGGCCACCAGGCACTATCTCGCGATCGCCGACCGTCTACAGGAGGAACCCAACTGGTCCATTCTTTTCCCCGCCTTCCCGGGTGTTACCTCGGTCGCCGAAAGCTTCGCTGAGGTCATGCGGCAGGCCAAGGACGCCCTCGCATCGGCAGTCGAGGACATGGAACGAAGCCACGAGACCCTCCCACCCTCGATCGAGGAGAACGCGGTTCCCGACTACGATCGCTCGCCGTACCACGACCCCGTCGCGATGTTGGTTCCGGTCGAGGTCGCTGGCCGGGCCCTGCGGGTCAACGTGAGCCTGGATGAAGGGCTGCTTGCTCGCATCGATGATGTGTCCAGGCGCACCGGATTGAGTCGGTCGGCGCTGTTGGCTCGGGGCGCGCGCATGCTCATCGCCACCGAAGTCGGTCAGTGATCCAGTGGCCTCATCAGCGAAGACAGAATTCGCGTGTCCACATCATGGGCTTTACCGCGTGAGCGCTTCCCTTACCGCGAGATCGCCTCCAGTCGCAGGCCGGTCGTCCGCGGTCCCAGGATCGCGATGATCAGGAACACGAGGAACATGGCGCCGGCGACAAACGTGAAAACGCCGATCGTCCCGTAGTCTCGCAGGCACCAGGCGATGATGAACCCGACGAAAACCGTGCTGATCCGGCTCCAGGAGTAGGTGAAGCCGACGGCGCGGGCGCGAATGCGGGTCGGATACAGCTCGGACTGGTAGGCGTGGAACGAGTAGGCCATCACCGTGTTCGAAAACGCGATCGCGGCACCGGTGATCATGATGCCCATCGCCGTCGTCTGCTGTGAGAACGCGAGACCGAAGACCCCGATCGACAGCGCGGATAAAGCGAGCTGCCATTTCCGCTCCGACCGATCGGCGAACCACGTCGCGCATAACGCCCCAACCGGATTGGCGGCGGCGATGATGACCGTGTAGCCGAGCGATTTCGTGACGGTGATTCCTTGCGCGAGCAACAGCGTCGGAACCCAACTGGTGAACCCGTAATAGCCGACCACCTGCAGCACCTGAAAGACGATCAGCATCAAGGTGCGCTGCAGATAGGGCGCGCGGAAAATCTCGCGATATGAGCCGAGGATGTGCTCGACCTCATTGTCGAGCGTGTGCGGTGGCGGCAGGTCGCGGCCGTGGTGGGTCTCGACCCGCGCCTCGATCATGCGCGTGATGCGCTCCGCCTCTTCGGCATGACCATGTTGGGCCAGCCAGCGGGGAGATTCGGGAAGTGCGAGGCGCAGGAACCATGCGACGATCGCTCCGGTCGCGCCGATGATCGCGACCCAGCGCCAACCGTCGAGACCGAAGACGGTGGTCGGCACGAGTGCCCATGCGAGGAAGGCCGTGATGGGATAGGCCGATGTGCCGATCAGGGATACCGAGGCGAACGCCTTGCCGCGTCTCTCTCTTGGCACCAGCTCGGACAAATAGGTATCGATGGTAACGAACTCGACGCCGATGCCGATGCCGGCGATGAAGCGCCAGATGACCAGGCCGACGTCGCTGGTTTGCATCGCCATGACGAATGTGGCGACGCAGTACCAGACCAGCGCATAGGTGAACACCGTCCTCCGGCCGAAATAATCGGACAGTGGGGCCAGCCATTGCGTGCCAATGAACATGCCGACGAACGTCGCGGCGATCAGGCTCGCGTAGCCGTGGATGTCGAAAAATCCCGCGGTGGTCGGGACCATAAGTCCGGCTTTGTAGAGACCGGGGGCGATGAACGCGATCAATCCGTTGTCGAAAACGTCGAAAAACGCACCGAGGGCCAACAATATGATGAAGCGGCGCACGTAGGGCGACGGCGGCAGCCGGTCCATGCGCGCGGCGATCGTTGGCGGCGGCATCTCGGGGGACGTTCCCCCGAGGGTCGCGGCGGGCATATGCCCATCCGAAATGGCCCCATTCGGAATGGCGATCTCTTCGGCCATGACGTTTCCTCTTGTTATTTCTTCACGATTTGTCTTGGTACGCAACGTTACGTTATTGACTTTTCAGGGCGCCGCATCCGCTTTGATCGTTGCCATATCCATCGAAAACGCGCCGCCGCGGAGCGGGCCTGTCATGGATGTTCAGGACGCGCCTTCCTCGACGCCGGACGCCTCCGCGACAGACGCCTCGACGGGACCGCCGCGGAAGGCCAGCAGCGCCGTGGCCAACGCCGCGATCAGCGCGAACAGACAGGCGACCAGGAAAATGCGCGTCGGTGCCAACCCGAGTGCCAACAAATAACCGCCCAGTACTGGCGCGACGACCGCGCCCAGACGACCAATACCGAGCGCCCAGCCGAGACCGCTCGTGCGCATGCGCGCCGGATATAGTTTCCCGCAGGTCCCATTGAGGCCGGTCTGGCTGCCGATGATCGTCATCCCAGCGAGGAAAGTCATGACATAGAGGATCATGTAGGGCATCGCCACCATCGCGATCATGGCGATGAAGATGGCGCCGATCGCATAATGGAGCGCAAGTGTTCGCTCGGGCCCGATCCGGTCGATCGCGATGCCGAGATACAGGACCACGAATATCGCGCCGCAGTCCCTCAGGCTGGACGCGAACACCGCCTGCGCCGGGCTCATGCCGATCAAATTCAGCACCGTCGGCATCCAATAGGCGAACAGGAACAGGTTCAACAGGCTGCAGAAATAGACGATCCACAGCAGGATGGTCTGCAGGGCGTAGCCCCGGCTGAACAGCATCATGATCGGGTTGCTTCGCGCGACGTCGACCGCCTCGCCCCCCGCCGGCGTGATGTCGAGACGCTGCAGCACAGCGGCGTGGCGTGGCGACAGAGTTTGCCTGGCGGCCAGGAACCGCGGTGACTCCGGAAGATACCGCGCCAGTACCGCTACCAGCACCAGGGGGAACACTCCGCCGACGATGAAAATCATCGGCCAGCCGTATCGACCGAGAAGCAATGCGACGATCTGACCGCCCACGAAGCCGCCGATCGGCGCACCGGTGAAGGTGGCCATGATGACAGTGGCGCGCAGGCGGTGCGGTGCGTAATCGCCGGTCAACGACGCCGCTCCGGCGAAACCACCGCCTATGCCGAGGCCGGTAAAGAAGCGCAACAGACTCAGCATGCCAAGGGTGCCGGCGAACGCGCTGAACAGGGAGGCGATCCCGAAAATCGTCAGGCTGACGAGCAGCAACGGCCGGCGGCCGAAACGGTCACCGATCGGACCGGCGGAAAGAGCACCCGTCATGATACCCACGCTCGACCACAGGAATGCGATTGTGAACATCGACGGCGGGAGATGCCACTCGCGGATCAGTGGCGGCACCGCCCAGGCGACAGCGTTCAGGTCGTAGCCGTCGCAAACCTGGACGAGCGTACACAGCGCCGCGACGCGGAGCTGCAGCCCGCCAAGCCGCTGATTTTCGAGCGCTGCCTCGGTCCGCGACTGTGCCGCACCCGTCATGTTGGCCTCCCAACGTCTTCCTTCGTTGGGGTTACCGTGGCACGCCCGGCGGGCAGTGGGCAACCTCATTGTGGTGCTTGCTGGACTGGAGTGGGTCAGTCAAAGCGGTGGACTGGGTCGCCGACATGCCGCGCGGTCGCGTGATGGCAGCGAGCAGCGACCTACCCCGAGAGGAGGGACGCAGCGGCATCGACGAAGACCTGGCAGCCCAGTACGAGGTCATCGTCTGATGTATCTTCAGCGTAATGATGGCTGATGCCGCCAATACTTGGCACGAACAACATGCCGGACGGCATGATGCCCGCCAGTATTTGCGCGTCGTGACCCGCTCCGCTCGGCATGCGCTCGAATCGCCCGGGCGCGTGCGCCGCCGCCGCGGCCTCGAACGCGTCCTGGAACCGTGCATACATCGCAGCCGGCGCGGTGGTTCCGGTGGTGATCAGGCTCACGCGGCACGGACCAAGATTGGCCTCCGCGACCAGTGTTTCCAGTTCGCTGCCCAACCGAGCCAGCAGCATCGGGTCGGTATCGCGGAACTGGAACACCATCTCCGCTTTCCCCGGAACGATACTGGGTGAGCCAGGTTCAACCGCGATCTGACCCGTGGTCCAAACCGTCCGCTCATTCCCGATCGACG
>JBEKGV010000225.1:0-6807 GCA_050012615.1 Acetobacteraceae bacterium
ACTCTGTTCAGAACATTGTCCCAAAGGCTCTTTGCCTGCTGAACGCAGTCGTTTCGACGGACAGGCTAACTATTTCAGGCCATTGGTCCGGCTGCTTCCTATGGCACCGCCGCCCGCCCTACGATATCGCCCAGTTTGCTGATCAGATAGTCAGCGTCCGAGGCGCTGACGGACGATGTCACGGTGAGTATCCGGCTGATCACACGCACGCGGAATCGCTCAACGTCGCGCGCATTGCCATCGAACCCCGTCTCGCCAACGACGTCGACCGCAGCGCGGACGACGTCGAACAGATTCTCTGGCATCATCGCTTGGCGATAAAGCGCTGCGAGGCCGCGGCGGCTTGGCTCGTGTATCAATATCTGCGCATTGGCAACAGGCACATTGCCTTTGATTGCCATCGCCGCCTCAAAGAAAGCAATGTCTCCCGTGCATAACGCGCGCAACATCAGCGTCGGCGTCAGGCGTCCGTTGTCGTACATTTGCGCTGTCATCTGCGCCAACTCCTCCTCCGACGACCCCATGCTGAGATGCATGATCGATTGTTCCCGAGATCGAAGCACTATGTCGGAGGCGATCTCTGGTGAGAGAGCATGTGCCTTTACCAAATGCTGTTGCAATTCTTCCGACACCAGGGTGACGAGGCATTCTGAGACAGTGATTGGTAGGCTGGGCCGCAACACCATCGCCTGCTTAATCCGATCGCTGCTGGCGAACCGCGCAATCGCTCGGTGGAGTGTTTCTTCGGCGATTCTAGCGGTACGGTTGCCCATCAGCACCGCGACCGCAGGCTCTCCAGCATGCGTGATCAGTGAATCGGACACCGATTCGGTCAAATTCGGACGCGAAGCAATCGCTTCCTGTTTTCGGGTTGACCCATCACGGACCAGCCTCACCAGGTCGTCCTCCTTCAGGATCAGCGAGTTGGTCAGCAACGGTAGCGCGACAACATCGACGTCGTCAGCCAACTTCTGAGCGACATCTCGCGGCAAATGCTCCGAGTCGCGTAATCCCCGAGAAACGGACGCGCGGACATTTTCCTCCACGTCGCGCGCTAAGATTCGCACGATGTCAAGCGCGAGTTCGATCTCCGCAGGTGACAGGCTCTGTCTCGTAAGGCTCGCCGCGACCTTATCAGCCAGTGCGGTACGCATATCTGACGAGGACTCAGACAATAGCCGGTCGACATCGCGGAGTGAGAGAGCGGTAGCCATTTGGCACCTGAATTTGAGAGCTGGTCCTGCCAATTTGGCAGGAACCTTTAAACGATAGGTTAAAAATGGAGCAATCAAGTACCCGATCACCGGGGTCGGCACAAAACGAACTATCGCGGAGTGCGCGATATCTTCCCGGGCACTTTCGCCCCGTTACTATTGAATGCTCGGAAATATTCGCCTGTGCGACGTCATCGGATGCCTAATCCAACATTAGCACACAATAGTGTGGAGGACGGTGAATGCAAGGCCTTCCTGCTGGATGGCGACCTGGAATCGATGGGTTGGCAAATCATTCCGTCGTCGGAACCTGCAATCAGGTCACGAATTTGGCCAAACGGACCGCCGTATGACCCTTTCCTGGTCGAAGACTGGGCATGACAAGAAGGCAATTGTCGTATGGGGTCCTGATTTCCGTATGGCCGTCTATAGCAATCACCGTATTTTGCCTCGCCACAATCTCGCCGCCGTACCATGCGCGTACGAAGGAAAAGGAACTCGTTCGCGGGGTAACCACGTCCGTCACGACCGCAAATCGGGTTGACCTCTTCGACGACGGAGGGGGCAATAGCGCATCCGGGTTCACGAGCTCAAAATGCCGTAGCAACCCAGACACGCTCGCCATGGTCGTGTCCACAGTCTCTGGCCGCCAATGTTGACCGGCCTCCACCAGAACCGCCGTCGCGCCCGGGCCGGCGAACCGCGCATAATCGATAAGGCGAGGCCCATTCGCATGACCGGCATCGGCGACCACTGTTGGCGGCCAGCCCATCGCCCGACCGAGCGCTTTGCCCTCCGCCGTCGGCCCGCACAGGATTAGCGGATCCGACGGCCACAGCATGGAATGCAGATCGAGGATCACGTCAGCTTGATCAATCAAGGGCCGAATTTCGCGAGCACGCCGGAGTTCGACGGAGTGCCTCGGGCCATTCAAGACTGGCTCATCCCAAAGGCGGTTGATATCCTCATCAATGAAGCGTGACGAGGTCGGCGTACGAGGGTCGAATCGCTCGAACGCAGCGAGATTCACAAACGCGAAACTGATCCTTCCTCGCGTTGGTGTCAGACGTTGTCGGAGCAATTGATCCAACACGATTGCTCCGGCGAACTCATTGCCATGCATCAATGACAATAGAACCACGTGAGGTCCCGGACGACCGGATTCGCGGGAAATGACGCCAGGTATGTCCCGATCGCCCGCCAGCCATGGTGCCAGATCAGGCGGGTTGATCAGAATGTCAAACGGCGGCCCATCCGCCAGCAAGTTGTGACGCCTCATCCCGATCACACCGACAACCCGAGGTCAACACGACGCCTCTCGGCATCGCGCTTGTCCCATACGCGCAGCATCGCGTTAAGTTCCGGGAAGATCAAGTACCTGCCGATGAGCGCGACCGTCATGGACATAGTTTATACGCACCTGCGATCCCGGCAACCTGGGCCAATCAGGTGGGAAAGCCTCTCTGATCTTGCGGTCGGCTGGACCTCGTTTTACGGCTTCGCTCAAGGCTACAGCCGGGACAGGGGAGAAGGCCAGGTTCTCGTCGACTCGGCGACCGTGGTCCGATGTCCTTGTCAGTAGCTCCAGGGACAGTTCGTCTGTTCTTGGGGAAGGGGTGTAAATGATCCGACGTAAATCTGAGGGAAAAAAAGCCACCAGACTGCGCCAAATGACCCTTGCTGCGGTGCGGGGATTCATGGCGGCCATTGCCGCTTCCAATCCGGAGCCGGAGACAGAACTGGACTATTCAACGCCATATTCATTGCTGATCGCCGTCGTCCTGTCCGCGCAAGCGACCGACGTTTCGGTCAATCGAGTCAGTCGCACACTTTTCGCCGAAGCCCCCAGCCCTGAAGCCATGGTCCGACTAGGCGTTGATGGAGTGGCGAGGCACATCCGGTCGATCGGTTTATGGCAGGCCAAGGCACGCAATGTCGTGGAGTTGTCGCGTCAATTGCTTGAGAAACACCGTGGCGAGGTACCTCGCGACCGCGAGTCGTTGGAAGCGCTACCCGGAGTTGGGCGCAAAACCGCCAATGTAGTTTTGAATGTGGCGTTTGGTGAACACACGATGGCGGTGGATACCCATATCTTCAGGCTCGGCAACAGGACCGGAATCGCCCCCGGCGCAACGCCTCGTGCGGTTGAGGATGGCCTGGTAAGGCGCATTCCCCGCGAAATGCTTCGTCGCGCACATCATTGGCTGATCCTGCATGGCCGTTATGTTTGTAAGGCACGCAAACCCGAATGCTGGCGTTGCGCAGGGGCGGCATGGTGCCTCTATCGCGATAAAGTGCCGATGCCTGACCCCGATAATCTGCCCAGCCATGGGGAGAACGAGAACCCGAGGCCCTAGTGGGCTTGTGGAGCATCGAATTACAAGTTGGCCAAATTTCTCGCACCCGGCTGCTGTATGCGACAGCAATAACTCTCACTCTCTCCAGCCAGTTTGATCCGCGAGCACTTTCGGGTCGAATGCGCCCTGCAAGGCACTCAGCAGAGCATCGCGCCCGTGACTCATGGTCAAGGGTGGTTGGATCAATATCCGGATCGTCCCTGGCCGCTTCCGAAACGAGTGACGCCCCCAAAGTCTTCCGGAATCAGTCATCACCGGCACTACTGGAAGCCCCGTGCGGGAGGCAAGCGCGGCGACACCAGGCTGCAACTGGGGGTGCTGATCAGGGTCGACGCGAGTCCCTTCCGGAAAAATGATGATGTGCCGGCGCTCTGCACTGGCCAGATCGCCGCCACGCAGCAAGGCTCGCATGGCCGACCCCCGTACTGCGCGATCGACGGAGATCATTTTGGTGGCGCGAATGCATCGCCCGAAAAGAGGGATCTGGCACAATTCCCGCTTGACGACGAAACATGCGGCGGGCAGCAGCGCGATCCAGATCAGGACATCGAAAGTGGACTCATGGCGGGAGGCAATCAGCACCGGAGCCTGCGGCAGATTTTCCCAACCCAGGACCTGAACCCGAATTCCGCATATGATCCGTGCTGCTCGGACCTGAAGTCTCGCCCACAATCTCGCCCAAGCCATGACCTTGCCCGGAGCCAGGACAGACAACGCGGCCGCAGGCACCGTGAGCAGGAAGGTGCTGGCGAAAAAGAACAGATTGAATATCGCCGACCGAAAAATCGTCATCCGATTGCCGCGGCTTCCCAAACAGAAATCGCGAGTGGGAACGCTGTTAGGCCGACCAAGGCGGCCAAATACTTATGGTACTCCGCAATTACGCGCCGTGCCGTTCCGCCGCGGGCCAGGTCAGCAGTGCTGAAATGGCCAATCGGATAAGGTTGCACCGTCACCGCCGGCATCGCCCGGCGCAATTCCACCAGCGCCCGTGGCGTATGATACCAGGAGGTTACAACCAGCAAAGAGCCTATGCTTTGGTCGCTCGCCCAGGCGAGGGTCTCAAGCGCATTGCCTCGGGTGGAGTGGGCTGCATGGCCAAGAGTGATCTGCTGCTCTAATGGAGCCGGATCAATCCCGGCAAGATGCGCCAGGACGGCGAGATCCGTTTTTTCGCCCGCCCCTGAGACAAGAAGCCGGTCCGCTGCGCCATCGGCGAGAAGCCGCAGCGCCACTTCCACTCGGTCGGGGCCGCCTGTCAGAGCGACGATGGCGTCAACATGCCGCAATGGAGGTGCGTCCTGGGTCGCCAGGTGAAGAAACCAACCAAAGCCGAGTAGCCAGGCGGAGGCGAATCCGGCGCCCGCCGTGAGCAATAGCCGGACAACGCGCCGACCACTGCCTCGTCTGGCCGAAGTTCCGCTCAAGGTAATTGACGCAACCATTGGCGTATCGTGAACTGTGTTGAAACATACGCAACTATCCCTACCGCCACCATCAGGACCACGGGCATCACCCATAGTTGCACCGGCAAGACCGAAATTGCGTCCGCGACCGTCAAAACCAGGACGTGTTCGCCGGCAAGAGGAGCCGTGATCGTCGCCATGGCGAACAATACGGGGAGCGCGAGCAGCCCGCCCATCGCACCACCGATCGAGGCGAGCACTGCAGCGCGAACCGCAAAGCGCCGTACAATATAACTGTCCGTCGCACCGAGTTGGTAAACGACCAGGATTGCCTGCCGCCGCGCCGGGAGCCCCGAGCGCATCACCACCGCGATCACCGCCGCCGTCACCACCGTCACGATCAGTAACACAAAGCCGGAGCAAAATTGCAGACTACGCGCCAATGTGCCGAGTTGTGCCGCCCATGCGGCATGGTCTTCCACGATGGTGCCGGGTGCATTTTGGGCCAGCGACATCGCGAGACTAGTCGAATTTTCCGCATCCCCAGCCATACGAACCGCAATAACGGCGGGGACCGGTGCCGCAAGATCCTTCACGTCAGCACCGAGCCACGGGCGAAGCAGGGCGTTCAGCTGGCCATCCGACAACGTTTTCGCGGATACTACCCCCGGTGTGGTGTTAAGCAGCGCCTGCACGGCGCTCAGACGTGTGCCGGTCACCGATTTCGCCGGATCACCCGACCTTGGAACTTGCACGGTCAAGGTCGATCCCGCACCGCTCTCCCAATGTCCTGCCAGGACCGCCGCGCCGGTCCAACCAGCGAGCGCGAGTGCGGCCAGAAATGCCATTGCGGCGACCAGAAAAGGCACCATGTGATCGGCCAGCGCTCGCCGAAGTCCGAGTTCGTCGAACCGCGCCGCTCGGAATTTAAAGCTCCCCATGCTCAGCCAGCTTCTTCCAAAGAGCCATTGGCCAACCGCAACGCGGGGCCGGGATGACGTGCTACCTGCGCATCGTTATGCGTCGCGATGATCACAGTCGAGCCAAGCCGGTTTAGCTCCCGCAACAAGTAAATCACTCGCTCGGACTGAGCGGCGTCTAGTCCGGCGGTCGGTTCGTCGGCCAACAGCAAGCGGGGACGTCCAATGACGGCCCTGGCAATCGTGACCCGCTGCCGTTCGCCCCCCGATAAGTTCTCAGGCATCGAGACAAGTTTCCCCGTCAAGCCCATCCAGCGCAGCATCTCCATGACGTCGGCTCGAACCTGGCCCTCAGGCCTTCCGCCTAAACGCAGCGGTAATGCGACATTGTCGAAGGCGGAGAGATGCGGCAGTAGCGGGCAGTCCTCGAAGACAACGCCAACCTGCCGCCGCAGGCTCGACATGTTGTTGCGGCGGACCGAACCAGATCGGGTGCCAAGCACTGTGACCTCACCCCGCGTAGGACGAAGCGACATGTTCATCAGCCGCAGGAGCGTTGTTTTACCAGCGCCCGAAGCGCCCAGAAGCCAACGAAACGAGCCCTCGACCAGCTCGAAATTAACATCGTGAAGTACCTCCAACGGAGCGGCCGGGGCTCCGCTCCTGTGGTAACTCATGCTGACGGATTCGAACCGTACCATTCCAGCGAACTCCAGTCCGGCAATACTCATCCCACGGACTGACTGGCATTGGGAGGCGAATTCAACAACTGTACACAGACAACTTCGTCCAGTAGCGCTTCGATTGCCGCCTCAACCCTCCCACCCAGCCGGACCCCAACCACGGTCACCGATACGCCGGCGGGTAGTCGCACCGCATCTTTCGGAGTCGTGACCACAACTGCGTTCCG
>JBEKGV010000226.1:0-6788 GCA_050012615.1 Acetobacteraceae bacterium
GCTCGGCCGGTTGCGTGGTGGCGGCACGCCTGTCTGAGACCGGCGCGAAGGTAATCCTGCTGGAGGCCGGTCCACGAGATACGTCCCCCTGGATCCACATTCCCGCCGGCATGCTGAAGCTGCTGTATCATCCCGTCGTCAACTGGAATTATAGCGCGGAAGGAACGACAGGCAGCGCTGGGCGGCGAATCCACTGGCCCAGAGGAAAGACACTGGGCGGATCGAGCTCAATCAATGGGATGCTATATGTGCGCGGCAACCCGGCGGATTACGACGGTTGGGCGCAGATGGGATGCCGCGGTTGGAGCTTCGACGACGTGCTGCCGTTGTTTCGGCAATCCGAGGACTACCAACAAGGAGGAGATCCTGAGTTCCGCGGTGGCGACGGACCGTTAAAGGTCGAGGACTACCGGACAATTCTTCCTCTTACGCATCGCTTTATCGAAGGCGCGCGGCAGGCAGGGTATGCGTTCAGCCAGGACCTCAACGGCCGGGTTCAGGAGGGCGTCGGATATTCCCAGATGACCCGCAAGGGAAAGTGGCGAGGATCGACGGCACAAACCTTTCTCAAAGAAGCACGGGGCCGAAACAATCTGCGAGTTGAGACCAATGCGCTCGCTTCCAGACTTTTGTTTGACGGACGCCGATGCGTCGGCGTGTCATTTCGCCAACGTGGGGACCTGAAAGAGGTCCGCGTCACGCGGGAGGTCATTTTATCCGGCGGCTCGATCAACTCTCCCCATTTGCTGCAGATTTCGGGCGTTGGACCGGCGGCCCACCTAAAGTCGATCGGCGTGCCGGTTGTGCACGATCTTTCGGGCGTAGGCGCGAACTTGCAGGACCATTATGTTGCCCGCGTCTCCCATCGCGTCAAAGGGTCGACCTCGATCAACAAACTGGCACGCGGGCTTCCCCTGGCCCGGGAAATCGCCCGGTTCTTCCTGGAAGGACGGGGTGCGTTGACCTTCGGCGTAACCACCGCACAGGTGTTCTGCCGTTCCAGCCCGGAGAAGGCCAGTCCAGACTTACAACTCTTGTTTACGCCAGCCAGCTACGACCCGAGCAAATTCGGCGCGTTGGAGCGCGAGGACGGCATGACCGTCGCTGTTTGCCCAGTACGCCCGGATAGCCGCGGAACGATCATGGCGCGAACCTCCGATCCAATCACCGCACCGGCCATCACTCCGAACTATCTGTCCGACCCGGGTGACGCGCGAGTCCTGATCGCGGGTATGCGATTCACACGAGACATCTTCGCGGCGCCCGCGATCGCGGAGTACAGCGTCCAGGAAACGCTACCAGGGCCAGACGTCCAAACCGACGATGAGTTGATCGATTACGCCCGGCACTTTGGCAACACGATTTATCATCCGGTCGGAACCTGCCGCATGGGTCAAGGCCCGTCGGCTGTGGTCGACGATCGCCTGCGTGTCCATGGACTGAGCGGCCTGCGAGTGATCGACGCATCGATCATGCCGACCCTCACCACCGGCAACACCAACGCACCGGCGATCATGATCGGGGAAAAGGGAGCGGCGATGATCCGTGCGGACGCGGAACATCCCGACTGAACTTACGACCGCGGCTACTTCGGCATCGCGATCCGCCGCCCAGTACCCTTGGGCGGTTGGACAGGCGCATAGCGGGCAACGGCATGTTCAAGAGCCGCACGCTGTTCTTCCGGAAAAGGCGCCACGCGACGAACCCTCATGTCGATGTGAAGTGCCATCAACTCCTGCACCGCGGAACGTTCGCCACTTTCGGCGTGAAAGAGTTCGTGAAAGTAGTGCACGCGCTTGGTATCCGCTCCCAGCAGCCAGGTGTGAACCAGCAACCGCTCACCGATACGAACTTCTCGCTCGTAGACTGTGTGGGTCTCGGCGGTGAAACAGGAGTAACCGGTCGCCTCCCGATAGGCATCCCCTATACCCAAAGCCGCGTAAAGTTTGTCCGTGGCGAGGTCGAAAACCACCACGTAATAGGCGAGATTCATGTGACCGTTGGAATCGATCCACTCCGGACGGACGACGTCCTCGTATTTGACGATGGGACTGCTCATGCTGCGCCGCACCATGTTGCGACGGCGATGCTAAGTCAAGCCTTATGCGGCCTCCGCGAGCTGCCTGGGCCGGTAGATCGCGATATGGGTCACACGCGCGATCGGCCTGGCTTCATTGGCGATCACCAGCGCGTCGATCTCGACCCATTTATGCCCCTTGTGCTCGTAGTTCTTCGTGATGCGAGCCCGGACACTCAACGTGTCACCCGCTCGGGCGACGCCGTGATTTTGGACCTTGCTTCCCATGTGCATCCAGGCCGGGAGAACGACGTTGTGCGACAAAGCCCAGTTGCAGCACCGCAGGATTGTTCCGGAATGAACAATTCCTTCTTTCAGGTAAAGCGGATCGGTCTCCCGCGTATCCGCGATGTCCGCAGTTTGATAGTCGGACGTGATCGTCATCGGAGTCATGCCCAGCCAGTCACCAATCTTCAATGACTGTTCATCGGCGATGGCACGCGACGTACGGGCAGGAACCGAACGAAATTCAGTGAGATCGGGCAACGCCGGCGCGATCTCCGGCAGACCTGCCCGACCCGTGGCGCATACGACGTCGTCGCTGTTGACCTGCAGCGACATCCCATCGGCATCTTCCAATGCCGTTATTTTGGCGATGTCGCCTTCGTAAACAGGCTTCCCGAATCGCGCTTCCGCCGTGCCACGCTCCAGCCAGGCGCGCCCCCAGCGCTGAACGGGCATATGGGACATGTAGGCATACACATGAACGCCGCCTACCAATCCGCCTTTGAAGCCAAACCGCTTCGCGGTCGCATCGTCATGAATTTTATTCTCCGACGATTTCGCGGTGTTGTAAGCAGACACGAGATACGGTGGCAGACCAGACATCGATACGTTCTCCCGCCATCCGCGACACGCGCGGATGGCGATGACAGGAACCTCGGATCAGTTCAGCGCGAACAATCCAACTTCGTAACCAGGAACGAAATTGCGGTTCGTCATGTCCGGGTTGCGGTTGACGTACACGCGATTGAACATCGGATGCCGCATGCTGCGGGTCTCATGCTCAATCCGGAACAGCGGCTTGTTGGTGTCGACATCGACGAGGTCGAGGAAACGGTACTGATGCTGATCGCTCTCCTCCACGATCAGGCCACGCTCCAACAACTTCTTATGCGGCCCGGAGAAGTCGGCCAAAGTGATCTGGATGTGGTGACCGTCATACTCCGGAAGCTCCGCCGTCGTCTCACGATAGGTCACCTTGCACTCGCCCGAGCAGGATGCCCATGCGTAGGTTCCACGTTCATCCTGGGCGACCCCGGAAATACCTCCAAGGATCTCCTTATAAAACCGTGCGATCGCCGGCAGGTCGGTGCCTTCTGGTACATCGAATTCAACATAGGGCATGCCAAGACGCATCGCGCCAAATCGAGCCGGGTCAGGAGCGTGGACACGCATGCGATTGCCCCAGGGGCATGTTGTCTCAACCACGTCACCCGCCTCGCGGAAGCTGAATTGCGTCCCTTCCATGAACTTTTGTGCATAATGCAAGCGCTTCAACAGGGCCTCTAGATCCGGCAAAACCAGAGCCGTGGTACCACGCACCACCTGAGCACTTCGTGTCGGCAAATGGAACTGGCCCTTGCCGACATTGACCCACATGTTTTCCAGGCCTGCCATGAGATAAGGATCGCGCGTGAGACCCAGCCCCATGAGGTAATAAGCCGTCGCCAAGGTCTGGTCGGGCACGGTCACATTGACGTGGCCAAGCTCAACGATATTGCCGAGGTCCTCGACTGTCCGGTCAAATTGCGGTGCCGCCACCATGTCGTTCATACCTTGGGTTCCTCTTTCCCAGAGTTTATCCGTACCGTCATGGTAACCTGAAACGACCGCCGGGTCCATGGTCAGACGGCTGGTGGAACACCCGCCTCGGCGATCGCAGCCCGTTGCCGATCCGCCAATGCCGCCGAGTCAAAATCTTCGATCAGGCCCTGAAACAGCCTGCTCCAGTTCAACTCCGCGCGAAGCCGCAGGAACACGCCACCAAGCCCGATGGCCGATCGATCCATCAGGACAAATTCACGAGGCGGCTTAACACCACCCGTGCGCTTCAATCCGGCGTGGACTTTTTCAGCGACCGCCCGCCCGAATTGCGGATCATCAGTCTCCTGAATACGGCGAACCCTGTCCTGAGTCAGTGGCTCGTAAAGGAAGCGAGCCCAAAGATTCAGCACATCCATCTTCTCGGACGACAGATCCGCGAAGCCCCAGGTCTCGTAGGCATGATGCGCCTTGGCATCATCGTTATCGCGGACCGCCTCATAAAGTTCGATCACACCCCGTACGAAGCTGGCATCGAACACGCGGATCGCACCAAAATCCAGCAGGTTCACCGAGCCGTCCGGCCGCACCTGATAGTTACCCATGTGCGGATCGCCATGGATGACCCCGTAGCGATAAAATGGCACATACCAGGCACGGAACAGCGCTTCCGCGATCTGATTCCGCTCCTCCTGAGGTGGGTCCTCCGCGAGGCGCTGCATCAGAGGGCGCCCGTCGAGCCAGGTCATTGTCAGCAGCCGCCGCGTGCAATAGCCGGGAACCGGTACCGGCACGTGGACGGTCGGATGATCCGCCAGCATCAGCGCATAGAGGCGCATCTGCGCTGCCTCCCGCTCATAGTCCAGTTCCTCACGGAGGCGTTCCGTGAGCTCTTTATAGATTTCGTCGTGCTGGATCGCGTTGTCCATGCGGTGGTAGACGGCCATTGCCAGCCGCAGCTGACGCAAGTCCGCCTCGACCGTACTGGGCATGTCCGGGTACTGCAGTTTGCAGGCAACTTCCCGGCCATCCGGTAAAGTCGCGCGATGCACCTGACCCAGCGACGCCGCCGCGGACGCGGTCTGGGAAAATTCGGCAAAGCGGGAACGCCAATCCGGACCAAGTTCGCTCACCATGCGGCGGCGAACGAAATTCCAGCCCATGGCGGGAGCATTCGATTGAAGTTGAGCGAGCTCCTCCGCGTATTCCACCGGCAGCGCGTCCGGTACGCTCGACAGGAACTGGGCCACCTTCATCAACGGCCCCTTCAGCCCACCCAGGATGGTCCTGAGATCCTCGGCATGGGCCGCGCGATCGGTCTGAATTCCAAACATACGCGCACCGGCCATGCGCGCGGCGATGCCGCCGACGGCGCCCGAAGTGCGCGCCATACGACGGAGTTCGCCAAAAAAATTACTGCCGGACATAGAAGCTCAAGATCGCATTCCTTGGGTCAGGTCATAGCCTCAAGTTCATCGATGAACCCTGAAATCACATTAAGCCCTTTCGTCCAAAATGCCGGATCGGAGGCATCCAGCCCAAACGGGGCCAGCAACTCCTTATGGCGCCGGGTTCCGCCCGCCCGCAGCATATCCAGATATTTAGCCTGGAAGCCAGGATGACCGGACTGGAAGACGGAATAAAGCGCGTTCACGAGGCAATCACCGAACGCATAAGCATAAACATAAAATGGCGAATGCACAAAATGCGGCACATAAGCCCAAAAGACGTTGTATTCCGGGGAAAAATCAAATGCGGGGCCCAGGCTTTCGGTCTGAACGTCGCGCCAGAGCTCGCCAATCCGGTCGGGCAATAATTCGCCGGTCCGCCTTTCCTCATGCACTTTCATCTCGAATCGATAGAAAGCGATCTGGCGAACCACGGTGTTCAGCATGTCCTCCACCTTTGAGGTCAGCATGAACCGACGTTGCTCGGGGCTCGCTGACTTCAGCAGCGCCTGGAACGTGAGCATTTCACCAAACACACTCGCCGTCTCCGCCAGCGTCAGCGGCGTGCTGGCCATCAAGTACCCCTGACCTCCGGCCAGAATCTGATGCACGCCATGGCCAAGCTCATGTGCCAAAGTCATCACATCTCGCGTTTTGCCATGATAGTTCAGCAACAGATACGGATGTGCCGACGGCACCGTCGGATGCGAAAACGCGCCGCCCGACTTGCCCTCTCGAGGCGGGACATCGATCCATGGCTTATCGAAGAATTCCTGACCGATCCGCGCGAGATCCGGACTGAAGGCACCATAAGCGGTCAGCACCTGGTCGCGCGCCTCATTCCAACTGATCTTCCGGTCGTCATCGCCGGGCAACGGTGCGTTCCGATCGAAGTGCGCCAGTTTCGGCAGCCCGAGCCATTTCGCTTTCATCGTATAGTAACGATGCGAAAGTCGTGGATACGCCGCCACGACCGCGGAGACGAGCGCATCCACGACCTCATCCTCAACCATGTTCGACAGGTTGCGATAACTGCCGGGCCGCGGGTATTTCCGCCAGCGGTCGACGATTTCCTTGTCTTTCGCTTTGGTATTGGTGATCAACGAAAATAACCGAATTCGATCGTTGAAGGCCACGCCTATCGCTTCCCCCGCGGCCCGCCTCACGGACCGGTCAGGCGCCGACAGTTTTTCCAATGCCGCGTTCACCGTCAAAGATTGATCCGCGACCGGAACCCGCATTCCGGCGACGGTCTCGTCGAACAATCGGCTCCATGAGGATTGCCCGGTCACATCCTTCTCGTGCAGCAACTCCTCGAGTTCATCGGACAACTGATGCGGTCGGAAAACGCGCAGATCACGCAGCCAGGGACGGTAACGCCCGAACCCGGCATCGGCCTGCAGTTCACGTTCGAATGTCGAGTCGTCAACGCGATTGAGTTCAAGCGTGAAGAAGATCAGGTGGCTTCCAATGTCCGTCACCCGCTCGTTCATGGTCTG
>JBEKGV010000227.1:0-6783 GCA_050012615.1 Acetobacteraceae bacterium
CGATACACTGATCCGGATTCTCGCCGATCAGAGCGGGCAGGACGGCAAGGCGGCATTGGACAAACTCCGCCGCGACGGCCGCTACCTCCGCGATGTCTATTGAGGCGTCCCGCGAATGACCCCCCGCCCGCTTTCCCCCAATGAACGGATCAAGGAAAACAGCCGTTTCCTTCGCGGCACGATCGCCGAGGGCCTGACTGTTCCGGAAACCGGAGCGATCGCCGACGACGATCAGCAACTGACGAAATTCCACGGCATCTATCTGCAGGACGACCGCGATCTGCGCGCCGAACGCGGCCGCCAGCGCATGGAGAAGGCCTTTATCTTCATGGCGCGGATGCGTGTGCCGAGCGGTATCCTGACGCCCGCGCAATATCTCGCCGCCGACCGGATGGCGCGGGAACGAGGCAACGGCACGCTGCGTTTTACCACGCGACAGACCATCCAGTTCCACGGGATCCTCAAGGGCAATTTGCGGCCGTTGATCCAGGGGCTGCACAGCGAAATGCTCGACACGATCGCGGCCTGCGGCGACGTCAATCGCAACGTCTGCGCCTCGGTCGATCCGTGGCGGCGCGCGGGCCACGCGGCGGTGACCCAACTCGCCGGCGACATCGCGACACATTTGCTGCCGAAAAGCCGAGCCTGGCATGAAATCTGGATCGGCGAGGAACAGGTCGCCGGCGGCGTCGAGGAAGACGAGCCGATCTACGGCCGCACTTATATGCCACGCAAATTCAAGATCGGCGTCGCTCTGCCGCCGCACAACGACGTCGACGTCTTCGCGCAGGATCTGAGTTTCGTCGCGATCGAGAAACGGGGAAAGATCACAGGCTATGACGTGATCGTTGGCGGCGGCATGGGAATGACCCATGGCGAGCCGGAAACCTATCCTCGCGCCGGGAACGTGATCGGATTTTGCAAGCCGGAGCACGCGGTCGATGTCGCCGAGCAAGTCGTGACCATGCAGCGCGACCATGGCGACCGCTCGAACCGCAAGCAGGCGCGGTTGAAATACACCATCGACCGGATCGGGCTCGACGGGTTTGTCGCGGGTCTGAACGACCGGTTGAAGGTCAAATTGCAGCCCGCAAAGGATTTTGCTTTTACCTCGACCGGCGATCGGCTCGGTTGGGCCGAGGACGAGACCGGCCTGCATCACGTCACCTTGTTCGTCGAGAACGGCCGCATCGCGGGCCCGGCGCGCGACGGCCTCGCCGAGATCGCGGCGCTTGGCATCGGCCGTTTCATTATCACGGCGAACCAGAACCTGGTGCTCGCCGATATTCCCGCCGCGCGGAAGAGCAACGTGGTTGCTTTGCTAAAGCAATATGGGCTGGACCGTCAGGTTGGCGGCCTGCGCCGCAATGCGATCGCCTGCGTCGCGCTGCCGACCTGCGGCCTCGCGCTGGCCGAGAGCGAGCGGTACTTGCCGTCCCTGGTGACCCGGCTCGAGGCTGAACTCGACGCCGTCGGGCTCGCCGAGGCCGAGATCACCATCCGCATGACCGGCTGTCCGAACGGATGTGCCCGCCCTTACATGTCCGAAATCGGTCTCGTCGGCCGTTCACCCGGGCTTTACAATCTGTATTTGGGCGGCGCGCATGACGGCTCGCGCCTGTCCAAGCTGCATGCGCGCGATGTCGATGGCGATGCGATCGTCGCGGCGTTGCGGCCGATCTTCGCGGCTTACGCGACGGATCGGACAAACAACGAATCCTTCGGCGATTTCGTCATCCGCGCGGGGATTGTCGCGCGCACGGTCGCCGGTCTCGACTTCCACGAAAACCTGGCTCCCGCACTGAGGAACTGATCATGCGTACCCTGTTCTCCCAAACCATCGCGGCGACGCGGCCCACCGCCGAGCATTCCTGGTTTCCAGGTCTGCCGCATGCTCTGGCCGCGGTCGTTACGTGGCCAGTGTTCGGTGCCGGGGCCTGTGTGGCCGGACTTCTGATGGCGAGCCTTGTCAGTTTCGTTGTCTGGCTGCCGCTGACGGCGATCGCACTTAATGGCGGAGCGCCGTTGGCACCGGATGATGCGGCGCCGGGTCTGACGCCGAACGCGAAGCGCGCGTTGTTCGTATTGTGGACGGCGACGGCCTGGCTCGCGGCGGCGGTCGCCAGGTAGCCCCCAGGGTCCATTCGGGGGCTTATTCCACCCGGTCCAGCGCGCTCACGAGCGGCCCGGGGGGCGGGCCGGCGTAGTTCGTTGCCTGATCGGCGATGGCGAACGTTTCGAAGTAGGCGACCCGTGGTTCGCAACCGTAACGAGCGCGAATGCCCTCCAGCCACGGGCCGTTATAGAACGCTTTGGCATCCGCCAGCGTCTCCCAGATATACGTGCCTCCGGCCACGCCGCCGTTCACGTCGTGGATGAACTGCTTGCGGATGAAACCAGGCACGCCGAGGAAATCGGGTGCGATTTTAAGGAAATGCTGGCGGCATGCCTCGCGGTCGATTCGTTCCGGGAGATCGTACAGGACAAGTGCGGTGATCATGGCGTCAATCTCCATGGTGGTCGTGATCGGCTGGCGGTCCGAGCGAGCGAAGCATATTGGCGAGGTTAGCGATCAGGTCCAATGCCCGGGTCAGTTCCTCGATTGATGGTTCGGGAATGGGGACCGTCTCACCGGGATATCGATAAACGACGCTCCATGCGGTCCAGTCGCGCGCAGGTGTAACGAATGGTGCTGCAACCGGATATATGGCGAGGACGGACTGGCCAAGTTCATCCAGGTCGTGGGTCTTGCCGAAGTCGGTATTCGATCTGACAAGAAACCCCTTCAGCAGTTTTTCGATCGCCTGCTGACAGTGATAGGCAGCCACTCCAGGCAATGGCGGAACAGCCGCCAGACAGATCCGTGCGGCACGCTGGTCACTGCCGGCCACATGCAACCATTCGAGTACTTTCTCCCACAACTCAGACGGATCAGGGCCGCTCATAGACGATCACACCATCGAGCGTCGCGGCGCGAGAGAGCGTGCCGGCGATCCTGGCGTTGCGTCGAAAGGTCTCCTCTCGCACCGGGATGACATCGGCCGCCTGGTGATACGACCGCCGCGCTTCAAATCCCGCCTTGATGGTGACTTTCTCCGCCGGCGTGTCATCGTCGACAACGACCAGCAGATCGATGTCGCTGTCCGGCCGCGCGTCCCCCCGGGCGCGGGAACCAAACAAAATCACCCGCCGAGGCCTGAAGTAAGCCACGACGGGATCGAGTAGTTCGGGCGGGACCAATGGCTCTGACATAAAGGCGCGGGGCTCGGTCTAAGTGATCGGGCAAGCCTCTAACACATTCCGGATGCATTCGCATCTCGGCGATGTAGCTCAACCATCCACAAACGTTTCGACGCAGGTGGCCGGAGCAGGGGCACGACGAACGAAAGCGAGTCAGTCTCGGCTCATCCCCCCTGCGGCCCGCGCACCAACCCGCCCGGCAGCGCGCCCGTAGACACGCCATTCCGGTAAGTCACCCGCCCAGCCTTCACGGTGGCCACATACCCGCGGGCCTTCTGCATCAGGCGGCGTCCGCCGGCCGGCAGGTCGACCACCATCTCCGGCCGCTCCAGCGCCAGGTTGGGGAAGTCGATCACGTTGATATCGGCCTTCATCCCCGGTGCCAGCACCCCTCGATCGAGCAGCCCGGCGAACCGCGCGGGCTCCCGCGTCTGGCGGCGCACGAGATCAGGGATCGACATCCTTCCATCCTCCCGGTCGCGTCCCCAGTAGCTGAACAGGAACGTCGGGAACGACGCGTCCGAAATGAACGCCACATGCGCGCCGCCGTCGCTCAGGCCGGGGATGACGTGCTGTTGCGCGTACATCGTCTTCACCGCTTCCATGTCGTAGTTGGCGTAATTCACCAGCGCGGTGAAGATGAAGCCGAGACCGTCATCCTCGATCAGCATGTCGTAGGCCACTTCCTCCGGCGTGCGGCCTTCCCGCGCGGCGATGGCGGCGATCGAATCTTCTCTCGCCGGCGTATAGTTCAGCGGATTGGTGAAGCGGAACATCCGCGCGTAGCCGATGCGGCTGAGCAACGACCAGGTGTTGAACTCCTTCGGGTCGTCGGCGAGAATCTTTTGCCGAGTCTCCGGGTCGCGCATCGCGGCCACCCGTTGGTCCAGCGGCAGATGCGCGATCGAGCGGTAGGTCCGCGTGCCGGCGAACGGGTTCTGGCTGCCGGTCAGGCCCAGAAGCGCGCCGATCGGGCGGGGAGGGGCGACGCAACGGATCGGCAGCCCGTCAGCCGCGGCCTGAGTGGACAGAGCCAGCAAATCCTTCCACGCCTCGGTCCGGTCGTGACGCTGGTTCAACGAGAACACCAGCGGCCGGCCGCTGGCCCGCATGATCCGCCGCACCATGGCGAACTCGGTGGCGGGGTCGGGGGTATTCCAGTCCGAGGTCATCTCGATGAACCCCGCCCCCGCATCCTTCAGCCCCATCGCGATCCCCATCAACTCATTCTCTTGCGCGCGCAGGCCCGGGTGATGGTCGCCGGCGAGGGTCTTATGGGCGATGGTGCGGGACGTGGAAAACCCGAACGCGCCGGCTCGCACCGCATCGGCGGTGATCTCGCGCATGCGGGCGATGTCCTCCTGGTTGGCATCCTCCAGTGCCATGGCGCGGTCGCCCATGACGTAGACCCGCATCGGCGCGTGCGGCAGCAGGGCGCAGAAGTCGATGTCATGCGGGCGCCGTTCCAGTGCCGTCAGGTATTCGGCGAAACTCTCCCAGGTCCAGTCGAGGCCTTCATTCAGGCATGGGCCGGGCAGGTCCTCCACGCCTTCCATCAGAGCGACGACTTTGTCTTGCGTGTCGCGGCGGACCGGCGCGAAGCCGACGCCGCAGTTGCCCATGACGACCGTGGTGACGCCGTGCCACGACGAGGGTGCGAGGTGCGAATCCCACATCGCCTGGCCGTCGTAATGGGTGTGGATGTCGACAAAGCCCGGGGTGACGGACAGTCCGCGCGCATCGATCTCGTCGGCGCCCGAGCCAGTTACATCGCCCACGGCGGCGATCTTGCCGTCCTTGACGGCGACGTCGGCGACAAAGGGTGTACCGCCGTTGCCGTCCATGACGGTTCCGCCGCGGATGACGATGTCGAATTCCTGGGCCATGGATCCTGCCTTTCCTACCGGTTGGTAGCAGTGTCTGCCGCTACGGCGTTCCCGGCAAGCCTGGACGAGATCACGATGCATGTGTCTGGATGGGACGTGTCTGAATGAACGGCATCGCGCCACGAATGGAACAGGAGAATGCGATGGGAACCTGGGGCGCGGGCCCGCTCGAAAACGATACCGCCGTGGACTGGGTGTACGGATTGGGCGAAGTCGCCGATCTGTCGCTGATCGAAGGGACCCTGGACCGCGCGCTCGCTTGTGGCGACGCCAACCTTGAGGCCGCGGACGCTGAGGAAGGGATCGCGGCGGCCGAGACCGTCGCGCGCCTGTTGGGGAATTTCGGCGAACGCAACGACTATACCAGGCCGATGGACGACTGGGTGAGCTGGATGCCCGAAAAGCCGTCGCTCGCGCTGCTGGAAAAGGCATGGCGGATCGTCGCACGTGTCCAGCAAAAGCCATCCGCTTTGCTGGATGAATGGACGGCGAGCGGCAAGGCTGAGCTGTGGTCGCGATCGCTGGCCGATCTGAAGCTCCGGCTTGGAGCGTGAGCCAGGCGGGAAGATCGCCGGTCCGATGCTGACGAGTGTGGAACTGTTCGCGGGCGCCGGGGGCCTCGGCATGGGCCTGTCGCTCGCGGGGTTTCGGCACGTTGCCGTTGTCGAATGGAACCAATGGGCCTGTGACACGATCCGGCGCAATCAGGCACGCGGGCATGAACTCGTCGCCGGCTGGCCACTGCCTGCAGCGGAGGAGCGGGAGGTCGACTAGGCCTCGATCCGCGAGCGGATCGATGTGGTGGCGGGGGGACCACCGTGTCAGCCGTTCTCGAGGGGCGGCAACCATCGAGGTTATGACGACGCACGCGATATGTTTCCCGCGATGGCGGAGGCGGTCCGGCGACTTCGCCCCCGAGCGTTCATCGTCGAGAACGTCAAGGGACTGACACGCCCGGCTTTTGCCGATTACTTCGAATATGTCAGAGCAAGACTGGCGTTTCCCGAGATCGTCCGGTCGCCGGGTGAGCTTTGGACGGAGCATACGCGGCGTTTGCTTCAGCACGGCAATTCGGGGCACCGGAGTGGATTGAGCTATGATGTTTCGTTTCGGGTATTGAACGCCGCCGATTACGGTGTGCCGCAAAAGCGGGAGCGGGTGTTTATCATTGGATTTCGTAACGATCTCAATGCCCCGAGTACGTTGGGGTCATTTCCGGCGCCTACTCATTCCCGCGAGGCATTGCTCGCCACCCAGTGCGTAACTGGAGAGTATTGGGAGCGGCACCGAATTCCGCGCGCTTCCCGCGGCGCTTATCCCGCTGGGTCGCGGGACCTCGGGGCCATGCTCCGGGAGTGCGATCGTGGCCGAAAGAGCGCCTGGCGCACGGTACGGGACGCTCTGACCGGTCTGCCCGACCCGGAATTCAATCCCGAGGCGGCACAACTTATCGCGGACCATCGTTTCCAACCCGGAGTGAAATTTTACCCGGGTCATACCGGCAGTTCGCTCGACTTTCCGGCGAAGACCTTGAAGGCCGGCGATCATGGAGTGCCCGGCGGTGAAAACGCGCTCGTTCGTCCCGACGGCAGCGGGCGCTATTTTACCGTCCGCGAGTCGGCTCGGCTGCAAACGTTCCCTGATTCGTATGGATTCG
>JBEKGV010000228.1:0-6742 GCA_050012615.1 Acetobacteraceae bacterium
CAATGAAGCGTCTGGCGGTGGGGGAGAGAGATTTCATACCGTGATCCTGACACAGGAAGAACTGGCGTTAAACAAATAATCCATTGAGGCCCCAGAGTAAGTCTCTGTAACCGTCATGCGGCATTGTGTTCGCGGGCTCGATCAGCCAATGGCTGCCGTGGTCATTCCGAACGATGAGCAGGCTGGAGTACGGACTTCCAGCCGGCAGACGCCACCATCGGCTGGAGGGTCGTCGGAGAGCATAGGTCGAAGACCGCGTGGATGCGCCGCCGTTAGGCGTGCCTTCAACCCAATCGACGCCATCCACCGATATCACGGAAATATCGATCCCGGTCCGAACCGAGTCCAGCCCTGGGCCAGCGGCATTCCCGATCCGATAAAGGTCCAGCCCCGTGAAAAGCGCTTCTGACATTGTCCCTCGGACGGTCCTCGCTATCAGAGGCTGACAATGACATGGGCCGCGCTAACGGTTCGTTTATGCCGTTCGGTCGCGGATCATTACCCGTTCCCGTCCCTGTGCGGCGGAAGCTACTTGCCCGTTCACGACACGACCGCCATGGTCGTTGTTCTCATGGCCCTGGTTCTGACCCTCGTCGCCGCGCGTGACGCCACGTCGTTGACGCCGGCCATGGTCGGCCGTGTGCGGGATGTCACGGACGGCGGTGCGATAACCATCCTTTCACCGGGCGAAGCGGTCGATATCCATTGCCGGAACGCCCCGGATCTCGACCAGGTTCGCGCCGCGCTTGAGGGCGAACCGGTTGACGTCATCGCGACGATGACCGAGGGCCGGCGCAAGTCGCTGCTGATCGCCGATATGGACAGCACCATCGTCACGGGCGAGACGCTCGACGAACTCGCCGCCTACGCCGGTCTCGGGGAGCAGGTCGCCGCGATCACCGCGCGCGCGATGAATGGCGAACTCGATTTCAAGGCGGCGTTGCGCGAGCGCGTGGCGATGTTGAAAAGCCTGAGCGTGGTCGCGCTCGAGCGAACCTGGCAGCGGATACGCCTGACACCGGGTGCGTTGGAGCTGGTGGCGACCATGAAGGCGCATGGAGCGTTCACCGCGCTGATTTCGGGGGGCTTCACGTTTTTCACGAGCCGGGTCGCGGCGGTCGTGGGTTTCGACATGCATCGGTCCAATGAGTTGCTCGACGACGGTGTCCGGCTCCTGGGCCTGGTCAAGGAGCCAATTCTCGACCGCGACACGAAGCTGGCCACGTTGCATGAACTGGCGGCTCGGCATTGCCTTCCATTGTCGGCGGCGCTGGCAGTGGGTGACGGCGCGAATGACCTCGATATGCTTCTGGCGGCGGGTTTGGGGGTGGCATTCCACGCCAAACCGATCGTGTCGGCGGCGACACGGGCGCGGGTCGATCATGCCGATCTACGGGCTTTACTGTTCGCGCAGGGCTACCCGGCCAGTGCGTTCGCTGAGATCCGGTGATCTGATGGCCGGCGCGGTCACCCAGCACGTCATCACCGGGCCAGACCCCATTGGCGTTAAGTTAGGAGGCCCGCACCTCAATTTACGCGTCATGGCCGGGCTCGACCCGGCCATCAATCGCCGCACGTGCCTCGCCAGATGGCCGGGTCGAGCCCGGCATGACGAGAAAAGCGGCGTGCATCGCCCTTAATTTAGCGCCCATGGGGCCAGACCCGGTGATCTCTCGTGGCCACTGTGCGGCGGTTGGTGGCCGGCCATGACCGTTGGCGACTGTGCCGGCCAGTCAGTCATTTTGGCGATTGGTCTCAGCCCGGTTTGGTGTCTTTATTCTTGCTGATTGGCAACGGGACATAACGCACTCCATCCTGTCCCTGGATCAGCATCAACACCGACTTCCGGTCCTGCGCCCGCTGCGCTTCGACTTTCTTCATCACATCGTCGGGGGACGCGACCTCGGCCTGCTGCACTTCGACAATCACGTCGCCGGGCTTCAGGCCACGCTCGGCCGCCACGCCGCCCTGCGTCACATCCGTGATCACGACGCCCTTCTGATCGGCGCCAATCTGGAAGCGATCCTTGATGTCGGCCGTGATCGGCGAAATCTTCATGCCCAGACCTTCAAGATCGCGAGCCTCCGACGGTGCGTCGGGCTTCTTCGGGCCCGCATCCACCGAGGCCAGTTTCTCGTCGCTCGGCTTTTCGTCCAGCACCGCGTCAACCGAGACTTCCTTGCCATCCCGCCAGAGCACGACCTTCACTTGCTTGCCGACGTCGGTCTCGGCGACGATGCGCGGCAGAGCATGCATATCCTTCACGTCCTGCCCGTCGAACTTCAGGATGATGTCGCCGCCGCGGATCTTGCTTTTTTCCGCCGGCCCGCCATCGGTCACGCCGGCGACCATGGCCCCGGACGTATCCTTTAGCCCGACGCTTTCCGCCAGCTCCGGCGTCACCTGCTGGATGCGCACACCCAGCCAGCCGCGGCGCGGATGACCAAAGTCTTTCAACTGCATGACGATGGTCTTGGCCATGTTCGAGGGGATCGAAAACCCGATCCCGATCGAGCCGCCCGACGGCGAGAAGATCGCCGTGTTGATGCCGATCACCTGGCCATCCATGTTGAACAGCGGCCCGCCCGAGTTGCCGCGGTTGATCGCGGCGTCGGTCTGGATGAAGTCATCGTACGGACCCTGCCGGATATCGCGGCTGCGAGCCGACACGATGCCGGCCGTGACCGTCCCGCCGAGGCCGAACGGGTTGCCGATGGCGAGCACCCAGTCGCCAACCCGGGACGCATTGGAATCGCCGAATTCCACCGTCGGCAGCGGCTTGTCCGCTTTCACCTTCAGCAGCGCGATGTCGCCGGTTTCGTCATGGCCGACCAGTTCGGCCTTCAGCGTCGTGTTATCCTGCAGGATCACCGAGATTTCGTCGGCGCCCTCGATCACGTGGTTGTTGGTCACGATCAGTCCGGAGGAGTCGATAATGAACCCCGATCCCAGGCTCTGTGCCCGATGCTCGGGCCGGGCAGGACCTTCGCCCTGCTGGCCCGGGTGCCCGCGGTTCAGGAAATCCTTGAAGAATTGCTCGAACGGCGAACCCGGCGGAAACATTGGAATGTCCGGACCGTCCTGCGGCCCTCCCGGCTGGCCCGCCTGAGCGGTGGCCTTCGCCATGTTCTGGCTCGAGGACACGTTCACCACCGCCGGCAGCAGCCGCGCCGCGAGATCGGCGAAACTGTCGGGCGCGTCTCGCGCCACCGCGGCCTCCGGGACGATCGACGCGGTCAAAGGCATGGCCAGCATCAGGCACAAACCGAGTGTGGCGGTGTGTCGTGCGGTACGGGACATAAATCGCATGGTCTCTTTGTTCCTGGCGGAGGGCTCGGCGTCGGTAAGGCTTCAATGAGAGATTGGTGTCGGCGGGGCTTGCAGGTATCGGAGGTAATCGTTGTCCGGGGTGAGGACAAGGCGGGCGTTTCCGGTGTCGAACACCTCACGATAGCCTTGCAATGTGCGCCAGATCGAGAAGAATTCCTCATCCTGTCCGAAGGATTTCGCGAAGATGGTGGTGGCCTGCGCCTCGCCGTCGCCGCGGGTTTTCTCCCCGGTGGCGCGGGCTTCGGCCAGGATCACGGTGCGCTCCCGCTCGGCCTCGGCGCGGATTTTCGCCGAAGCCTCGGCACCCTCGGCACGAGCCTGCGCCGCGACGCGTTGCCGCTCGGACTGCATCCGCGACAGAATTGCCTGAGTGTTTTCCGCCGGCAAATCCGCGCGCCTGATCCGCACGTCCTCGATCGAGACGCCGAAATTCTCCATGCCTGAATTCACCAGAAGCTTGATGGAGGCCATGATACGCTCGCGATCCGCCGATAGCACATCGAGCAGCGTGTTCCGCCCCAGTACCTGACGTAGCGACGCGGTAACGACCGAGTTCAGGCGGGCGCGAATCCCGTCCGGGTCCGGACCGATCGCCTGATAGAAGTGCAACGGATCGGTAATTCGGAACACGGTGAAGCTGTCGACGATCAGCCGCCGCTGGTCGCCCAGGATGACTTCCTCGCCGGGAAGTTCGATGGCGAGCAACCGTTTGTCGAAGTCGATGACCGATTGAACCAAAGGAATTTTCATATACAGGCCGGGCGTATCGATCGACCGCTCGACCTCGCCGAACTGCACGACGAGAACTCGTTCGGTTTGTTCAACGGTGAACAGGCTGGCCTGCACAAGCCAGAACGCCACGGCGGCGAGTGCGATAAGGGGGAGGGTGAGGCGGTTCATCGCGCTGACGCTCCCTGTTGGGGTGGTCTGGGTGACGTCTGTGTCGGTGACGACTGTCCCGGTTGCGATTGCCCGGGCGATGGCGACGCCGTCGGTGAATCAGTTGCCGGTACGGTGAGCGGCAGGAACGGTACCAGGCCCTTCAGCTTGTCATCCACCACCAGAGTGCGCGCCTTGGTAAGGACGGATTGCATCGCGTCGAGATACATCCGGCGCAGGGTGATGTCTTTCGCCTGCTCATAGGCTGCCACTACCACGTCGAAGCGCTGCGTCTGGCCGGTTGCCTCGGCGATCGTGGCCTGCCTCGCGCCTTGTGCCTCGGCGACGATACGTGCCGCCTCACCGCGTGCCCGAGGGACGATATCGTTGTGATAGGCCTCGGCCTCGTTGCGCATGCGCTCGGCGTCCGTATTCGCACGCTGCACATCGATTTGGCTTTCGATGACCGCAGCTGGCCGGTCGACCTTCTGCAGCTGCACCTGAGTTACTTCGATCCCGACATTATATCGATCGAGAATTTCCTGGGTCTGCGTCAATACGTCGCTTTCGATCTGCGCGCGCAATTGAGCGAGCGCCGGCTCGATCGGCGTTCGGCCTATGACTTCGCGCATCGAGCTTTCCGCGACGCCGCGGACCAGTTCCTGCGGATTGCGGGCATTGAACAGGAACTTCGATGCGTCGTTGGGGCGGATTCGCCAGAACACCACGAAGTCGATGTCGATGATGTTCTCGTCTCCGGTCAGCATCAGGCTTTCCGCCAGCACGTCGCGGCCGGCGTTATCAGTCCCGCCCTGAACCGGACCGCTGGCGCTTGACCGAAAGCCTATCTCAATCCGGTTGATCCGGGTCACCGCGGGCAACTCGACCTCTTCGACCGGCCAGGGGATGTGCCAATGCAAGCCAGGCGGGGTCCAGTACTTGTAAGCGCCGAAACGAAGCACGATGCCCTGCTCGTCCGGTTGCACGCGGTAAAAGCCGCTGGCGCACCAAAGTACCAGCACGACGGCGCCGAGAATGACGACGCTGCCGAAACCCATGCCGCGTCCGCCCCCGGGCATCAGCCCTCGGATGAACGCCTGCGCCTGACGGATCAGGCTGTCGATGTCGGGCAAAGGACCGTTCGGTCCGAATGGGCCGCCGCCGGAGGGTCCGCCGCGACGTCCGCCGCGATTCCCACCCGGCTCGCCGCCCCATGGGCCTTTCGGTGGCTGACCGTCATCACCCCCGCCTTGGCCGCCTCCCCCCGATCCACCAGAGGATCCACCGCCTTGGTTGCCGCTACCCCAAGGGCCGGGGCCGTTATTGTTCCAGGGCATTTTGTTGTTGGTACTCCCGCGGGTCGACAGACCATTGGCGTGCCGGAGGTCATACGCCATATCTGATCCAGGGACATCAGATGATGTCTTTCGATCGACCTGGAGAGGTTTAGCAAGAAAATGGCGACTCCGTCCACGGACGCGTTGCGCGCGGCGCTGCGCGAGATCAAGGACCCGGCATCGGGCCGCGATATCGTCACCGCCGGCCTCGTTGAAGGCATCCAGGCGCGCGACGGACTCGTCCAGGTCACCCTGCTGACCGACCGCGCCCATGCGGCGGCGATGGAGCCGGTGCGCCGGGCCGCCGAGGCGGTGCTCGCGCGTCAGGCCGGCGTGACCAATGCGACCGCGATACTGACCGCGCATAAAGGACCTTCGCCGTCGTCGGCGCCGGCGGCACGGCAAGGCAACCCGCCTCCGCAAGGCCGCGCTCCGCACGCGCATGGCCCGGCCGCGCGTGGGCCCGCTGGGGGTGCGCCGGCCGGGGGAGGGCCAGCGGGGGGAGGGCCAGCGGGGGGAGGCAAACCGCCGTTGCTGCTTCCCGATGTGAAAGCGATCGTCGCGGTCGCGTCAGGCAAGGGGGGCGTCGGCAAATCGACGGTCGCGGTCAACCTGGCGGTCTCGCTCGCCCGCCAGGGTCATCGAACAGGTTTGCTTGACGCCGATATTTACGGGCCCAGTTTGCCGCGCATGCTGGGGGTGCAGCGCAAGCCGGAAGTCAGAAACGAAAAGATGATCCCGCTACAGGCCTGGGGTTTGTCCTGTATGTCGATCGGATTTCTGGTCGACGAGGAAACCCCGATGATCTGGCGCGGCCCCATGGTGATGGGTGCGCTGGAACAGATGATGGGCCAGGTCGAGTGGGGTGCGCTGGACGTCCTTGTCGTCGACATGCCGCCCGGCACCGGCGACGCTCAGTTGACCATGGCGCAGCGCGTTTCGTTGACCGGAGCCGTGATCGTTTCGACCCCGCAGGACATCGCTCTGCTGGACGCTCGTCGCGGCGTGAAGATGTTCGAGAAAACCCTCGTGCCGGTGCTCGGCCTTGTCGAGAACATGAGTTTCTTCTGTTGCCCGAACTGCGGCCACCGCACCGACATATTCGGCCATGGCGGCGCCCGCGTGGAAGCCGCTCGACTGGGTATCGAATTTCTGGGTGAGATCCCGTTGTTGCTGGATATACGAACCGCCTCGGA
>JBEKGV010000229.1:0-6725 GCA_050012615.1 Acetobacteraceae bacterium
GACCGTCTCAACGATGATGCGACGGGGGACACGGTACGCAACGTTCTTGGCGACCAAACCCAGCGGGTCCGCGACCGCATCGCGGCAGGGTTCACACTTGGACGCATAAGCGACCATCGCGGCGACCATGACGAAGCGTTCGCGGCCTACACGCTCGCCAACGAGCTGTTACGTGCCGAACGTGCCGCGCACGGCTTCGTCTTCGACCGAGATGCGGATCACCGTCTGATGGACTGGTTGATCGCCACGATCGGCCCGCGAACGTTCGCGGAGACCGCGGGATGGGGCGATCCGTCAAAGTTGCCGGTCTTCGTCGTCGGCATGCCGCGCTCCGGCACCAGCCTCGTGGAACAAATCGCCGCAAGCCACGGGCTGGTACACGGCGCCGGCGAGCGGAAGGACATCGCCGGCATTCTTTCGGCGTTGGGCGGCGGGCAAATGGGTAAGTCCCCGAGCAAGTGGGATCCGGCGTCGGTCCGCCGCGAAACTGCGGCGCATGTTCGGATGCTCCACCATTTGAGCGGCGGCGCGGCGCGGATCATCGATAAACTGCCGCTTAACATCGTGGTCCTCGGTCAGATCGCCGTGCTGTTCCCGGGCGCGCGCATCGTGGTGTGCCGGCGCGACCCGCGTGACGTGTCTTTGTCGTGTTTCTTCCAGTATTTTCAGGAGGACGCGATGCCGTGGACCGATAGCCTGGAGGATTGCGGTTTCCGGGTCCGGGAAATCGACCGCCTGATGACGCACTGGCGTGAGGTGCTGCCGCTGCCTTTCCTGGAAATTGATTACGAGACTTTGGTTGGGAACCTCGAAGCCGAGAGTCGGCGGCTGATCGATTTCCTTGGCCTGGACTGGGATCCGGCCTGTCTGTCGTTCCACAAGACCGAGCGAACCGTGACGACAGCCAGTCTCTGGCAGGTGCGGCAACCTCTGTATGCCAGCTCAGTCGGCCGGTGGCGTCATTATCGACGCCATCTCGGGCCGCTGTTTCGAGAACTGAAAGGCCTGGTGCCCGCGGACGAGCGTTAGGTTTCGCACGCGGAATTGGCTCTCGGGCGACCCAACATGAGCGGTATCGACGGGACTCGGTTGTCCGGCCCAGTGACTGGGGTCAGGGACTGACGATGGTGCCATTGTCACGCCCGTTGGGATGGAACAGCATTGTCGCGCCCATGAACGATTATCTCGCCCCTTTGAACCTGGAACAGCGCCAGGCCGTAGAAGCCCTGGACGGTCCGCTGCTGGTGCTTGCCGGTGCCGGTACCGGCAAGACTCGCGTTCTGACGACGCGGTTCGCGCACATCCTCCTGAGCAAACGGGCATTTCCAAACCAGGTCCTGGCCGTCACCTTCACCAACAAGGCGGCCCGCGAAATGCGCGAGCGAGTCGCCGCCATCCTCGGACAGCCAGCCGAGGGCCTTTGGCTCGGCACTTTTCATGCCCTGTGCGCGCGAATGTTGCGCCGCCATGCCGAGCACGTCGGCCTGTCATCGAACTTCACGATCCTCGATACCGACGACCAACTCCGTCTGCTGAAGCAGGTGATGGACGCCGGCCGCATCGACACGAAGCGCTGGACGCCAGGCTTTATCATGTCGCTCATACAGCGCTGGAAGGACCGCGGACTGATCCCGTCGCGCGCCGGGATCGAGGCGGGCGACGACGACGCCAGCCGGCTGGCCCGCGAGGTCTACGCTGCCTATCAAACGCGGCTGCAGGCGCTGAACGCCGCCGATTTCGGCGATCTCATCCTGCATGTCACGGAAATACTGCGCACGCAGCCGGATATTCTGGCTCAATATCATCGCAATTTTCGTTACATTTTGGTGGATGAATACCAGGACACCAACCTCGTCCAGTATCTATGGTTGCGGCTGCTGGCCCAGGGCCATCGGAACATTTGCTGCGTTGGAGACGACGATCAGTCGATCTATTCCTGGCGGGGCGCCGAAGTGGAAAATATCCTGCGTTTCGAAAAGGATTTCGAAGGCGCGAAAATCGTGAGGCTCGAGTCGAACTACCGCTCTACCGCGCCAATTCTCGCCGCCGCTTCCACCCTCATCTCCCACAACGCCGGTCGACTGGGCAAGACGCTGCGGGTGGGACGAACGGATGGCGGGGGCGGCGAAAAAGTCTCGGTCGTCGGGCTATGGGATTCCGACGAAGAGGCACGCATGGTCGGCGAACGCGTCGAGCGATTTCGCCGCGACGGACACCCACTCAGCGAGATCGCCGTTCTGGTGCGTGCCGGTTTCCAGACCCGTGCCTTCGAGGAACGGCTGATCGTACTGGGCGTGCCTTACCGTGTCGTCGGCGGGTTGCGATTCTACGAGCGGCAGGAGATCCGCGACGCCATCGCCTACATGCGCGCGATGTCGCGGCCGGCGGACGATCTCGCGTTCGAGCGGATCGTCAATGTGCCGCGCCGCGGCATCGGCGATTCCGGACTGCGCGCCATGCACGACGTCGCTCGTGCCGAAGAAATGCCCCTGTCGCGCGCGGCCGCTCGGCTCGTGCAAACCGGCGGGATCAAGGGCCGCGCGCGCACCGCTCTCGAGGAACTGTTGCGCGGCTTCGCCGCGTGGCACGGCATGCTCGAGCGTGAAGGCCATGTCGTTACGATCGCAACGATGCTTGACGAAAGCGGCTACACCGAGATGTGGAAGCAGGACAAATCACCCGAAGCGCCTGGCCGTTTGGAAAACCTGCGGGAACTGGTCCGTGCGCTCGCGGATTTTGAAAGCCTCGACGGGTTCCTCGATCACGTCGCGCTGGTGATGGAGAACGAAGATGATTCAAACCCGGACCGAGTCAGCCTGATGACGCTGCACGGCGCCAAAGGGCTTGAGTTCGATACGGTGTTTCTGCCTGGCTGGGAGGAGGGCATTTTCCCGAATCAGCGATCGATGGATGAAAACGGGGACAAGGGCCTGGAGGAGGAGCGCCGTCTGGCCTATGTCGGACTGACCCGGGCACGACGCCGTGCGATCATCAGCCACGCCGCGAATCGCCGGATTTATGCACACTGGCAAAGCAGCATTCCCAGCCGGTTCCTGGACGAACTCCCCGACGCGGAGGTGGAACGAACCGGCTCCGGCGATTATCGGCGTGAGGCACGGATCGCGGCCGCCACAGCCTTTTCTGGCGGATCATTCAGCGGAGCGTTTCCCTTGGTGGCGCGCAAGCCCAGGGTCATCGAGGCGTGGGAACAGCCGGGACGGGCGGCGCGCGCGGATCAGGTCAAGGTAGGCGCGCGGGTGTTCCATCAGAAATTCGGCTACGGCATCGTCAAGGCGGCCGAAGACGACCGGCTCGACATCGAATTCGACAAGGCCGGGGAGAAGCGGGTGCTCGACCGTTTCATCGAGGTGATGGCTGACTCATGAGCGGTGAGCTGTTGGGCTTCGCTTGAGCCGGCGCCCGCGACAATTGGAATGTCTCAGCCTCACGGTGCCCGAGGAAGCACTGGAAGCCTATGAGGCGGCGCTCGCCAGTGTGTGCGAAACGGTCGCGTTTTTCCGTGACCATGCCACGGGGAGCTGGCGGCTCGAGGGTGTGCGCACGGCCGGAGCCAAAGAGAATGAGTTGACGGGTGCGCTGGCGCTCGCGGCAGCGGTGACGGGTGTGACATCCGTCCTCGAACAGGAGCCAACTGAGGTGGACGGATGGCTAGAACGCACAAAGGCGGCGTTTCCGGAACAATTGATCGGCCGGTCCTTCGCGATCCGAGGCACTCATCTGACCGGCGTGGACCGGCCGGGCCGCACCACACTCATACTCGACGCCGGAGTCGCGTTCGGCTCGGGCGAACACAACTCGACCCGCGGCTGTCTGATCGCGCTGGAACAGGTGATCGCGCGAACCCGTCATTCCCCTGGGCGTCGTCCGCGTCGCATTCTCGATCTCGGTACCGGCTCGGGCATCCTCGCGATGGCGGCTGCAAAAACATCCCATCGAAAGGTGCTGGCGACCGATATCGAGCCGTGGTCGGTAAGGGTGGCGCGAGAGAATGCACGGCTCAATCACGTGCACAGGCTGGTGCTGCCGATCCTCGCGGACGGTTGGCAGTCCGCCGCGGTGCGCAATTCCGGCCCGTACGATCTGGTGTTTGGCAATATTCTGGCTCGCCCGCTGCGCGCGATGGCACGCGATCTGTCGCGCAACCTGGCACCGGGAGGGACCGCGATCCTGGCCGGATTGCTCCGAGCGCAGGCGCGTGACGTGCTGGCGGCGCATCGGCGAACCGGACTGGTACTGGAACAAATGATCGATATGGAGCCATGGACGACCCTGGTGCTTCGGAGGACGGGGTGATCCGCGAGCGTGGCTTTTCAAGCGGCCCGCTCTCGGCCAGAACGTCAACAGCTCAGAACATCAACACCAAAGGGAGACCAACCATGAAGATCGGTTTCATCGGCCTCGGGATCATGGGGCGTCCGATGGCGCTCAACCTGAAGAGCGGCGGCCACGACCTGATCGTGCCGGAGCGCGCCAGCCTGACGGCGGAAATCCGGGCCGCCGCCGAGGTGGTGGCCGATGGGAAATCGGTCGCGGCGAAGTCCGACGTGGTCGTCATCATCGTTCCCGATACTCCGGATGTGGAAGCTGTCCTGTTCGGGGCCGGCGGGGTGGCCGAGGGCCTGAAGAAGGGCACGCTGGTCATCGACATGTCCTCGATCAGCCCGATCGCGACCAAGGAGTTCGCCAAAAAGATCAACGCGCTCGGCTGCGACTACGTCGACGCACCAGTATCCGGCGGAGAAGTGGGCGCGAAGCAGGCGACCCTGACGATCATGGCCGGAGGGCCGGACGCCGCATTCGCGAGGGCGAAGCCGTTGTTCGACCTCATGGGCAAGAACATCACCCATGTTGGACCCGCAAACGGTGACGGCCAGACCTGTAAGGTGGCTAACCAGATCATCGTCGCGCTGAACATCCAGGCGGTGGCCGAGGCGCTGGTCTTCGCGTCGAAGGCCGGAGCCGATCCGGCAAAGGTTCGGCAGGCGTTGATGGGGGGTTTCGCATCATCCCGTATTCTGGAGGTACACGCCGAACGGATGCTGAACGGAACGTTCAATCCCGGCTTCCGCATCCGGCTGCATCAGAAAGACCTGAACCTCGCGCTGAGTGCCGCGAAAGATTTGCAGCTTAGCCTGCCGAACACCGCGATCGCGCAGCAAATGTTCGCCTCCTGCATGGCGCATGGCGGCGGCGATCTGGATCATTCGGCGATGATCCTGGCCGTGGAGGGCATGGCGAAGCACGCGATCCGCGGCTGATCGCAAACGCCGCGGCTGCTTTTGTTTCGGATGGTGCGACACGGCGCCGGTGGAGGGACGCCTATGCCGCACAAGTGACATCGCCGACGTCTGGTCCCGCCGGTTTCAATCCTTACCGGGGTGAAACCACGCATTGGGATATGCGTCGCTGCCATGATGCCTGGTTATGCCACCTGAAACGAGTCGCATGGCGTGAATGGGGGTTGAATTTGCGTAGCAAGAAGCATACTGTGTCTCACGGCTTCGATTATGAGATTCCACCCAAGAAAAGTCTCCCGGTCCTCTGATCCGAGCGGACGCACTCTTCGGGGTCGATATCATCGTCGAAACGTCGATAACGATACGTGAGAGACCTGGCGCGGGCGCCCGGAGGAGAACCCCGATATGTCGATGCGGTTCACGGAAATTGGTCAGCAATTGCGGGCCTACCGGCTCGAGTCAGGCTTGCGGGCCGAGGAAATCGCGGCCCGGCTGGGGGTCTCGCGCGCCGCACTGTACCGTTATGAAAAAGGCGAGGTGATCAAACTTGACACGATCAAGCGCCTCGCGGAGCTCCTGAAGATCTCGCCATTATCGTTGTTGGGGATTGGCGTCGAGTACTATAATCGGCCGATCGGTTACTTCGAACGTATCCGCCAGGTTGAAGAGACGGCGGAACAAATTCTGCAGCTGTTCGGGCCGGTTTGCTACCTGACGACATCAGATGCTTATGACGCCGTACTCGGTGAGGCGTTCGATGAGGCCGCCGATCAGGCGGGCCCCGAGCGCGTGGCGATGCGTAGCACCGCCGAACAGGCCCTTAATATTCTTGCCGCTCGCAAGCGGATGTACGCGATGCGGAGACCAGGCATCATCGCCATGCTGTCGGTCGGCGAAGTGCGACGGTTTCTTGAAAATGGCATCGCCTCCGGGGTCGCGATTTCCGATCGCGTGAAGCGGATTTGCCGCGACGTGGCGGTCTCCGAGGTGGAGAACATCGCCAACCTGATGGAAACCGAGCCTATGGGGTTGCAATTCGGCTTGCTGGCCGGGGCCGAACCCACGTCCTCATTCAAAATCCTGCGTGCCCGGGACCGCGTCAGTCTCGGCGTCAACCCATTCCGTCCTGACTCGCATCCGAACGCTCATACCGGGGTCGCGATGATTACCGGCGCCGACGAGGCGATCGCGGCGCATCAGCGTGTCGCGGAGGCAAGCTGGCGAGAGGCGATCAAAGGTCCCGCCGGGGCCGGGCGGTTGCGGCAACTGCTCGCCACGGTGACCAGTCCGGCCTGAAGCGCGCCGGCGGAACCGCTGGGACGATCGTCCGCGTGCCTTGAAGCCTCAGGGCACCTCTGACCGGGATTGAAGCATTACGAGTTCTGTCGATCCGGTCGCCGCGGGATACGACACGCATCGCCTCCTCGCTGTTGTTTTCCAAACGACACGTCAGATTTATGATACGCG
>JBEKGV010000230.1:0-6724 GCA_050012615.1 Acetobacteraceae bacterium
GTGGACGGAAAATCCGCCCACCGGAACAGAATCGCCTCAGTACGTCAGCGGCCCCGGCTCGACCGGAGTCCACCGCGTCTTCTTCACAACGGACAAAAACGAACTGCTGGAGGCGTGATGGTTGGTCGGGCTCATGCTAAGCGCCGGGCCGCCGAAGATGTCGTGCCAGTCCTTCGTGCTTTCCAGGCCGGCGATCAGCGTGTCGAGCGTGAGGTTCTTGCCGATCCGCTCCAGCACATCGACGATGAAGGTCGCTGCGGAGTAGCCGGCCTCGCCGAGATAGTTCACCTCGATTCCCCAGCGCTTTTTGAATTCCGCGCAAAACGCATGGATCTTCGGATCGGGATCGTCCGGGTAGCGATAGAGCGCCGGCGCCATGGAGTAGAATCCCTCCGCCGGTTCGCCGGGCACTTCCGCCACCGCCGTGGAGTAGGACGCGAAATTGCCGCAGAACGTGGCGTTGAAGCTGGTCTTGCGGGCGGTCTCCAGGATCAGGACGGTGTCCTTCACGATGGTGCCCATCATGACCAGATCGCATTTGTCGTCCTGCAAGCGCGCGACATGGGCGTTGAAATCGGTATCGGTCGGGCCGAAGCCCGCCGTGGCACCGGCCTGCAACCCCATCGCCTTGATCTGATCCACCGCGCCGGCCAGGTTGTCCTTACCGAAATCGGTGTCCTCATACATGATGCCGACCCGCTTCTTGCCGTGCTTCTCGGCGAAGTACTTCACCCCGGCGCGCATCTGATCGTAGTACGACGAGAATTGCCCAAATTTCAGCCGGTTGAACGGTTCGTACATGGACCGGGCACACGTAAGCGGAAAGATGTTCGGCACGTTCTTTTCGAACATGGACGGCATCACCGCGTCATTGTGCGGCGTGCCGCCATTGCCGACACAGAAGAAGACTTCGTCGTGGTTGAGCATCTTGTTCATCGCCTGGACCGCTTTCGGGACAATGTACTGCATGTCCTCCAGCACCCAGTTGAGCTTGCGGCCATAGATGCCGCCCTTGGCGTTGACCGCGTCGTAGACCATGCGCATGGCGTCGGCGTTGTTGACGCCCTGCACGGCGGTGACACCGGACAGATCCTGCATGGTGCCGAAGGTGATTTGGGTGTCCGTCACCCCGCGGGTCGCGGCGTAGGCACGCCCGATAATGCCGGTTGCCGCGAGCAGCCCGGCGGTTCCGGTGAAGATTGTACGGCGGGTCACGCCCCGGTTTGTCGTCATGCGATTACCTCCCTCCCGCCGCCAGATTATCCGGTCGTTGGGTTTATTGTTGACCTTCGAACGCCGGTGATGCCGACCTCGGTCGATTGGGTTGCATCTTATGACGGACAGATTTCAGGGAGTCAAAATTGCCACAGTTGGTAGATGCGTTTCTGGTGAACTTCACCAACGCCAGCGAACGCAAATGGCTTATTGAGATAATCTAGAATGCGCTCGATGCATCCGGCGTTGCTCGTGACAGGAGACAAGGAAACCTGAAACCACGGAGGTCCCGGAAGCTACGGGCGCTGAGGCTCGGGCATCCGGCGCATGACCACACGATGCGGAAAGCAACTTCCGTCTTCGTCCTGCAACGTTTCAAATATTGAGCATTTCTTGGCTGCGCATACCCAGCCTGAGCGCAAGGGGTCCTCACACGCCGGTCTTCCGTTCCATTGAGCCCATGGGTTATCGGTGGTGGGAGGAGGCGGTGCACGACCAAAGCAGCCTAAAAGAATCTTGTCGCTCGCGCCGAGCACCGAATCGGCACATGCGTTTGCTCGCGCAACATTGAAATCCGGCATATCCGGAGGTGGAATGGGAGCAGGACTCGGCATAGGCTTAGGATCAGGTTTGGCCCACACCGTTTGCGACAGCCAGTCATATGCGACAGCGGCTATACCGGCCTCAACCATCCCTCTCTTGGTGGGAACAAGCTCGGCCGCGTATTTAGCTAATATCTCAGCAGCCCTTGCGTAATTGTTCGGTCCCGCAGCTTCACCGTGCAGCGGACAGAGAACGATGATGACGAGGGCGGCAATCCAAGGTCGCATTCGGGTTGGACTAATTTGGGACCCGCGACCTGTCAATCATGGACCGCGCCCGAAAGGTTTGTCCCCAGTTGTGATGCCACACTACCAGCCTTCCAGCCAAGAGCCCGTTCAGCATCCATTAAAACTCGCCAATGGCATCGATCCCTCCCGATCGCCGATAGCGATCGGGAAGGGATCAGCGCGTCAGTTACTTCTTCTGACCCGTAGATTCCTGCGCGCCCTGAACGGACGAAGGCGTCAGGTTCTGTGTCCTCTGTTTGAATTTCGTGCAGTCAGGGTCGGCCGTCGGATTGGCGACCAAATTGCACGGGGTTGAAGCGCCGCCCTCTTGCGTCGGCTGCTTTTGCGCCGGCGTGTTCTGAGCGAAAGCCGGGACCGCGAGGAGAAAGCCAGCCAGCGCGGCCATCGTCAACTTAGCGTGAGTCATCGTGTGCTCCATTTCAAGGTCGGAAAGGTCTTGCGCGATCTGAGAGCACGCAGCCTTGCCTTGATGCGGCCAAATAGGGATGACCAAGCACAAACGGAATATCAGCGCCGCAGCATACCTGATAACATTTGTTCGCCCTTGTAATGTGAGAACGGTGTTCCATGTGGGAGCGTACTAGGAATACACCTCAGAATGCTGGGGAAACGTCAGTCGATCGCGATCGGATGAGCGCGCAGATCCGTTCTGCATCCTCCGGTGTCGCCAGGTTGTAAACCACCGGACTGTCAATCGGAGCGCGCCCTTGACAATAAGCCTCTTTGGCGCCGATCGTTTTGCTTCCAAACTTCAGGAGAGGTCATGGCGCGAGTTCTGTTGGTCGGCTACGACCCGGAAACCGTGGATTATTCCAACCCCGCTCTCCCGCCAGGGATGACCGCCGAAAAGATAGGCGCCGGTATCGCGCTTACCCTGAAGCAGATGACAGACCGAGGTTGGGACGCCGATGCCTGCCTGATCCGTCCTGACGAAACAGCCGGCCCGACTGTCGAGCGCCATCTGGCTTCCGCAAGTTATGATTGTGTCGTGATCGGCGCCAGCGTGCGCCTCCCTCCTCAGGGCCTTAAGCTGTTCGAGGTGGTCGTCAACGCGGTGCATAGAGCCGCCTGGGGCGCCTCGATTGCCTTTAACACGGTGCCCGAAGACAGCGCCGACGCTGCAGCCCGATGGTTGCCGCTGGGTTGAGTGCGTACCGGCTATCAATGGTCCAAGCTTGGATGACGGGGCTGGGACGCGCTGCATAACTGTCGGGATGTCAGAGCTCTATGTGGGCGGACCAAATTCTGAAGGAGTGGCACGACTTTTACCTGCTGGTCGGAACGGTAGGCGCCACGTTACTCGGCTTGCTGTTCATCGCAGTTTCGCTCGGCGTCGGCTGTTTGACTGAACAAAGAAAGGCGGCGACGCAAACGTTCATGAGCCCGGTAGTCATCCATTTCACCAGCGTTTTCTTCTTGTCCGCCATCGCCTTGTTCCCGTGGCATCAAGCAGAATTCTTCGCCGCGATAATTGCTGCCACGGCTTTGGTCGGTGCGATCCTCTCGTCCTACATTACGATCAAGGTCGTGCGCACCGACATGACAAACTATGTCGAGGACTACATAGCGTATGGAGTGCTACCTGGCGTCGCTTATCTCGGGCTGCTCACGGCGGCCGCATCGATCTATCTGCAGAAGGAGCTTGGACTCCATGCGTTCGCTGGCGCCCTCTTGCTATTGGCGATCGTAAATATCCGAAATTCTTGGGACCTCACGCTCACCATGGTCCAACGGGCAAACCGGAGGGACTAGATGGCAAGAGGAGCAATTGAGTCACGACGCGGCGAAAACGGTGCAGGGGCGTGCCGCAAGAGCTTCAGCCAAATTGAACACCGAAAAGCCGCCATGATGGACGCCACGTCAACCATGCTTCAGACTGTCATCGTCGCCACTTTGGGAGTTGGTCGATGCGCACAATAATTGCCGTGATAGTGATCGTTTATATCGTCGGAATTGGCGTCGTACTATCGCCCACCGTCCGGGAGAAATGGAACACAGCGCCAACGTCAGACTTCGTCGCAAGCGTCGTGCAGGCTCTTCCAGCTGCAATGGCGTGGCCGGCAACTCTTTACCGAAGCAGGTTCGGCAGCGACTAACGCCAAACAGTGTGGACGCGGGAAGAGTTTCGTTTCAATAGAAAGGAGGTCGCCATGACTGCAAGGACAGATGACTATGACGAGATCGTTCGGGTTGTGCAGCTTTACGTGGATGGGTTCAATCACAATGAAGTGGGGAAATTCAGGGAGGCATTCGATGAGAACGCCTGGATTTTCTACATTGATGCTGCGGGCAAGCTGCACAAGAACCTGATTTCGGAAGACTTCGAGAAGTGGGCCACGCCACCCATCCGGGGCGTCGTGGGCCGCTTCATTTCAGTTACTCAAGTGGGTGACGCTGCCGCGGTCCAGCTCAGCTTCGACTCCGTCTCGGACAAATCCGCAGGATGGATTGACTTCCACAATCTGCTTAGGATCAACGGCGTCTGGAAGATCACCAACAAGACGGCCACTCACAGCAGCAGATAAGCCGCCATTCTCGCCGCAGATCGTATGCGACGGGGCCCGGCTTTCAGCGGACGCGATATTTTTCCAAGGTGTCCCGGTTCAGCGTGACGCCCAGGCCGGGGCCCTCCGGCACGCGCATCATGCCTGCACCGTTGTAGTCGAATGGTTCGTTCAGCAGCTCGGTGCGCAGCCCGTGTTCGGTCTGGTCCCATTCGACCATAAGCACGTTCGGGTTGGACGCGGCGAAATGCAGGGCCGCGACGAACAACAGCGCCGACGAGAAGCAATGCGGCGACAGCGTCAGATTATGCGCCTGGGTGAGGGCCGCGATCTTACGGCATTCGGTGAACCCGCCCGACCAGACCAGGTCGGGCTGGGCGATATCGATCGCGCCGCGGGTGATCAGCTCGCGATAGCCGAACAGACCGACCTCGGTTTCGTATCCGGCGATCGAGGTCGTGAGCGCCCGCGCCACCTCGGCGCTTCCGTCAACATCATCGGTGGCGACCGGTTCTTCCAGCCAGAACAGGTCATAGGGTTCCAGCGCCTTGCCCATCTTGATCGCGGTCGCGGGGCTCCAGACGCAGTTGGCGTCGGCCATCAGGCGGCGATTGGAACCCAGCGCCTTTCGCACGGCCGCGACGCGGGCGACGTCTTCCTCGGGCGTGACGACGCACAGTTCCGGCTGGTTCAGCAGACGGCGGAAATTCGTGCCGGTGAAGGCATAGCGTCCGATCTTCATTTTCATCGCGCGGAAGCCGCGTTCGACGTAGCTCTCGGCTTCTCGCGTCAGACCGTCGAGGTTCTTGTCGCGCTGATAGAACCCGCCGCTGGCATACACCTCCACCTGGTCGGTGAAGGCGCCGAACAAACGATAGAGCGGCATGCCCGCCGCTTTTCCGGCGATGTCCCAAAGCGCGATGTCGATACCGCTGATCGCGTGCATGACGATGCCGCGGCGGCCGTGCTGGCGGGATCGGCCGAACATCAGTTGCCACAGGTACTCGATTTTCAGCGGATCCTGACCGATCAGCAGCGGCTTCAGTTCATGTTCGATCACGGCGGCGGTGCTGGCGGGCGGGCCGCCAGCCGATCCGGCCTCGGCGATGCCGGTCAATCCGGCGTCGGTTTCGATTTCCACGATCAGAGCGTTGCGGGCGGCGTTGAAACTGGCGGCGCTCATGCAGGGGTTGGCGGCGCGGTACGACAGTTGGATGGTGCGGATATCGGTGATTTTCATGGCCGGTCCTCTCGCCGCCGGGCCGGAAGGTCAGCCACGCGCGTACCGTCACCTGACCCCGCGCACCGGAAGGGGTCAAGCGGGTCGAACGTGGCGGGTAACGGCGGTAAACGCCCGGGCAGATGCTGCGCGCCGATCCCGAACTGGTGGCGATGACTTGTCGCTCGGCCAGCGCTGCCATACCGTTTTGCTCCGCCCCAAACGAACCCGATTTCCAAACCATGAGCACAATCGAACTTGTCGACCCCGAATTGCGCGATGCACTCGCGCTGTCGCCACAGGTGCCGCTGACCGCCGAAACTTTGACCCGACGCCGCGCCGATGCGCTCGCGCTGCTGACCTCCGTTCCGAAGCCGGAGCTGCCCGACATCGCGACGGGCGAAATCCACGTCGAGAGTGCGTTTGGCGCGAAACCGATCCGGGTCCTGACCTATCGCCCGGTCAGGTCCGACGGTCCGCTTCCCGTCATCGTACACATCCATGGCGGGGGCCTCGTGATGGGCGCGCCGGAGATGAAGGATGTGGAGAACAGGCTCTTCGCATCAGAGCTGCGATGCGCGATCTATTCCGTGGATCACCGCCTCGCGCCGGAAGCTCCGCACCCGGCGCCGGTGGAGGACATTTTCTCGGTGTTTGTCTGGCTGCACGCGAATGCCGGTCAACTCGGTCTCGATCCCGCCCGCATTGGTATCAAGGGCGAAAGCGGCGGTGGCGGCTTCGCGGCGGGGGCCGCACTTTACGCGCGCGATAGACGGGGACCGAAATTCTCCTTTCAGCATCTGATCTATCCGATGATCGACGACCGAACGGCGGTGCGGAAGGACCTGCATCCTTACGTCGGCGAATTCGTCTGGACGCAAGAGAACAACTATTTCGGCTCGCGTTCGCTGCTCAGCGAGGAGCTGGGTTCGGCA
>JBEKGV010000231.1:0-1877 GCA_050012615.1 Acetobacteraceae bacterium
CCAAGCTGATCGTTGGCGCCCAGGGAAAACGCCAGTCTGGGACCGTCGAATCCACCCTTCGCGCCATTCACGTTGGCATTCGAGATGGCCGAACGGATATCCTCCATCCCCAACCCATAAGCGGCGAGACGAGCCGGATCGACGCGTACCCGCACCGCCGGCCGCATCGTCCCCTGCACGGTGACCCGGCCAACGCCGTCGATCTCGGATAGTTTCGGCTGCAGCATGGTGTCCGCGGCATCCGACATCACGTCCATTGGCCTCGTGTCGGAGGTCAACGCCATCGTCAGGATCGGCGCGTCGGCCGGGTTCACCTTGTTGTAGGTCGGCGGATAGGGCAGCCCCGTCGGCAGGGTCCCCGCCGCCGCGTTGATCGCCGCCTGCACATCCTGCGCGGCCGAGTCCATCGACCGGCCAAGTTGAAACTGCAACGTGATCTGGCTGGTACCCTCGGCGCTTTGCGAGGTCATCGTCGTCAAACCGGGGATCTGTCCGAACTGCCGCTCCAGCGAGGCGGTGATCAGCGTCTCGACCGTTTCGGGCCCGGCACCAGGCAGTTGCGTGAGCACCTGAATGGTGGGGAAATCGACCTCCGGCAGCGCAGAGACAGGCAGCCAACGGTAGCCGAGACCGCCCGAGAGCAAGATCGCCAACGCCAGCAGCCAGGTGGCGATCGGCCGAGAGATGAACGGAGCGGAGATGCTCATCGCACGCTTCGTTCAGCCGCCCTGACCGGTCCGAGGCCTTGTTCCTGGAGCGGCGGGACGGTTGATGCCTGTGGATGAAGGTTCCGCATCGGGCTGGACCACCGACACTTTCGCCCCATCCGTCAGACGCGACGCGCCATCGACCACCACGCGGTCGCCTGGGCTGATGCCTGACGTGATGACCGAACCCGTCTCATCCTCGTAGCCGACCGTGACGCTCTGCCGGTGGACAGTGCCGTCCTGAGCGATGAGATAAACAAAGCTTTGGCGGGGGCCTCGCTGCATCGCGGCCTGCGGGACCACGATCGCGTCGTGAATCGTGTCGACCCGTAGCCTGATACCCACGAAGCCACCCGGCCACAGCGTGCTATCCTTATTCGGAAACGTGGCCTTCAGTTTGATCGTCCCGGTCGTGGGGTCGATCTGGTTGTCGAGCACTGTCAGTGCGCCACGGTCGAGCGGTTTGCCGTGCGCGGCGTCGGTGCCCTGAGTGTACGCCTCCACCTCGGGACCAGATTGCCCAGTGGCCACAACCTGAGCCGCCGCCACCAGCGGCAGGTTCTGCTGCGGCAAGCTGAACACCACCGAAATCGGCTGCAGTTGCGTGATCACCAGGAGCCCGGTCGTGTCGATGGCATGGACGATATTGCCCATGTCGACCAGTCGCATGCCGACCTTGCCGTCCAGTGGCGAAGTGATCGTCGTGTAGCTCAGCTGCGCCTGAGCGGTATCGATCTGTGCCTGATCCTGGCGAACCTGAGCCTCCAACTGGGCGACCGTTGCTTTCGCGGTATCAGCCTGCTGCGCTGTCGCATAGTTCGTTTGCACCAGCTTCTGGTACCGCCCGAGGTCCAGCCTCGCGTTCGCGAGTGTGGCCTCGTCAAGCGCCTTCTTCGCCACCGCGCTGTCGAGCGCGGCCTGATAAACCCGAGGATCGATCCGCGCCAGCACATCACCCGCTCGGACGTCCTGGCCTTCCTTGAACGCGACCGAGATCAACGGTCCGTCGACCATTGTCTTCACGGTCACGGTCTGGAACGCCTGAACTGTCCCGAGACCATCCAGCCAAACCGGCATATCGCGCTTCACGGCAGCCGACACCACGACCGGGATGATCCGATTGGCCTCACGCAGGCGCGCGGCGGTCTGATCCGGAGGTGCGACTGGCCA
>JBEKGV010000231.1:1888-8580 GCA_050012615.1 Acetobacteraceae bacterium
GGTGCGATCACCGGCTCCCGGGTCAATGCATCCATACGGATCCCTTGTAAGTGGCCCTCATCGGTTACCCCCAACCGGCAGCGCGACCCCGCCTTCTAACATGCCTGGCGATAAGCCAGGGAATTTGTCCGCGTCAGACTTCCGCCAACCGCCGCCCAGGGCCTTATAGAGATTCAATAGTGCCTGAACCCGGGCGAGCCGTACCTGTACCAGTGTATCCTCAGCGGTGAACTGCGCCGCCTCGGCGGTCAATACCGCGGTGACGTCGGCGGTGCCCGCGCCCATCTGGGCACGAGCGATGGTGGCGGCCTGACGAGCGGCCTCCACAGCGATTTGTTGCAGATGTTCCTGCTCGGAGCCATAGCGCCAGGCCACCAGCGCGTTGTCCACATCGGTAAACGCCTGCACCACGGCCTTGCGGTAATCGGCGAGCAGTTCGGCCTGGCGGCCCCTCGCCTGATCCAGGGCACCGCGCAGTGCACCTCCATCGAAGATCGGCGCGGTCATGCCGGCGGCCAGAGAGGCGATGAAACCGCCCGGACTGATCAAAGCATTCAACGCGGGAGCCTGGTACCCGCCCGACCCTGTCAGATTGATGGTGGGGTAGAACGCTGTCCGCGCCGTGGTCACGTCGAACCCCGATGCGATCAATTGCGCTTCGGCCGAGGCGACGTCCGGCCGCCGTTCCAACAGAGCCGACGGCAGCCCGGGGGAGACCAAAGGCAATTTCAGCGCGGTGAGTGTCCCGGGCCGAACCACGATCCGTTCCGGCGGCTCACCGACCAGAATCCCCAGGCCGATCAGAGCTTGCTCGAGCTGGCTCTGGAAATTTGGAATGTTCGCTTGCTCACCGGATAAGAGGGTCGCCTGGTTGGCGACGTCGAGCGCACTCGCCGTGCCCACTTGCAACCGGCCACGAATGACGGCGAGCGTTTGCTCAGCAGCCGCGACGTTGCTTTTCGCCACCGCCAACCGGTCGGCCAGCGCGAGGGCGGTGAACCACGTGTTGGCGACGTTCGTGACCACGGTCAGTGCCACGGTGCGCTGGTCGAAGCGGCTGAACTGCGCCGACGCGATCAACGATTGCTTGTGCGACAGGTTGTGGCCCCAGAAGTCGAACTCATACGCGGCGTTGAGGCCGAACGAATAATTACGAAAATCGGCACTCGCGTTGCTGCGCGCGACGCCATGGGTGGTGGTGGTGTCCGTATTGATCCCAAAGTGTTCCCACCCCGCCGAGGACGTACCGTTCAGCGTGGGCAGCAGCGCAGCCGCGCCGATGCGCACCTGGGCGTCCGCCTGGCGAACCCTGGCAATGGCAGCCAGGATGTCGAAGTTCCGGACGCGCGCCTGTTCGATCAGCGCGTTCAACTCCGGTGAGCCGAAGCCGGTCCACCAATCGTCCGCCGGCCAGGCCTCGGCCGCACCCGTCGTACTGGCGCGATACGCTGCGGGAATGTCGAGGTCGGCCTGGGCCTGATCCGGCGCATGGTCGCAACCCGCGAGTGCCAGAGCCGCGATACTCAGGCCTAGTTCCAGCAAAGAGCGCCGCGATGGTTGTGGTCCCAAGCGTCACAAACCCCTGTTTGACGATTGATACCACATGGGACGGCCGGGGGATCACTCCAGGATATCGGCCGGGTCACGCCTCATGATTGCTTGCGCCTGGGTTGCCGTTGTGCGACACGCCGCCGCCATAGTGCAAACACACCAGGGAGACGGCCGGGGGTGAGCGACACCATCCTGGAAACCGAAGGGCTGACCCGGGAGTTCAGCGGCTTCCTCGCCGTCGATGGGGTAAATCTGCGCGTAAAGACTGGCCAGATCCACGCGTTGATTGGTCCGAACGGTGCCGGCAAGACCACCTGCTTCAATCTGCTGACAGCGTTTCTGGCGCCGACAGGTGGGACGATCCGCTTCAAAGGCCGTGACATCACCGGCATGAAGCCGGCTCTGGTCGCCCGGCTCGGCCTCGTCCGCAGTTTCCAAATCTCCGCCGTGTTCCCACATCTGACCGCGCTCGAAAACGTTCGCCTCGCGCTACAACGCGTGCGCGGCGCCAGCTTCGACTTTTGGCGCTCCGAAACCGTGCTGCACGCTTTCGACGATCGCGCCCGGGCGCTGCTCGACGACGTCGGGCTGACTGGTGAGGCCGACACCGTCGTCGTCAATTTGCCTTACGGTCAAAAGCGCGCGCTGGAGATCGCGACGACGCTCGCGCTCGAACCCGAGATGCTACTTCTGGATGAGCCCACGGCGGGAATGGCGCATGGCGACGTGGACCGGATCGTCGAACTGATCCGCCGCATCCGTGTCGGCCGCACAATTCTGATGGTTGAGCATAACCTGTCCGTTGTGGAAGGGCTGTGCGATACCATCACGGTGCTGACCCGAGGCCGCGTGCTGGCCGAGGGCGATTACGCCGACGTATCGAGAAACCCGGAAGTGATCGCCGCCTATCTCGGCAGCGAGTATGTTCATGCCTGATACCGGGATGCTTGAGATTTCCGACCTGAACGCCTGGTACGGGGAAAGCCACATCCTGCACGGTGTGGATTTCGCGGTGCGGGAGGGCGAGGTGGTGACATTGCTCGGCCGGAATGGAGCCGGCAAAACAACGACGATGAAGTCGATCATGGGCCTCGTGGGGCGCCGCGAGGGCAGTGTGAAGTTCAAGGGCGAAGAACTGATCGCTCGCATGCCCAATCTGATCGCCCGCGCCGGCATCGCCTTCTGTCCCGAGGAACGCGGCATTTTTGGCTCGCTCAGCGTGACCGAGAATTTGATGCTGCCCCCGGTCGTCGCCCCCGGCGGCCTGTCGGTCGACGAGATTTACACATTGTTCCCCAACCTGAAGGAGCGGGCGAAGACCGCGCACGGCACGCGCCTGTCAGGGGGTGAGCAGCAGATGCTGGCGATCGCCCGCATTCTGCGCACCGGCGCTCGGATGCTGCTGCTGGACGAGCCGACCGAGGGACTTGCCCCTGTCATCGTGCAGCAGATTGGCCGCACCATTCGCGAAATTAAAAGCCGCGGCTTCACGGTGCTGCTGGTGGAACAGAACTTTCGCTTCGCCGCCACCGTCGCCGATCGCCATTACGTGATGGAGCATGGCAAGATCGTGGATATGATCGAGAACGCACAGCTTGAATCCAGCATGGATAAACTGCACGAGTACCTTGGCGTATAACGCTTCTGATATCAGAAGGAACGATTGTGATGAGGCTTTCCCGCCGGACGTTGCTGACGACCGCCGCGGCTCTCCCAACACCGGGATTGTTCAGGCACGCCAGGGCGCAGTCAGCACCAACGCTGAAGATTGGTTGCCTGACCGACATGTCCGGGCCGTACAAGGACCTCGCTGGCCCGAACGCCGTGGCGGCCGTGCACCAGGCGTTGGAAGAATATGGCGTGTCCGGCAAAGGCATGGCGGTCGAGGTGCTGTCGGCCGATCATCTCAATAAGCCGGATGTTGGATCGACCGTCGCCCGGCAGTGGTTCGATCGTGACGGTGTCGACCTGATTGTCGAAGTAGCGAACTCCGGTGTCGCGCTCGCGGTCGCCGGCGTCGCCAAGGAGAAGAACAAGGTCTACATCAATTCAGGCGCCGCCACGTCCGATCTGACCGGCTCGGCCTGCAACGCCAACACGATCCACTGGGTTTATGACACCTACATGCTGGCGAAATCGACCGGCGGCGCGATGGTGAAAAACGGCGGCGACAGTTGGTTCTTCATCACGGCGGATTATGCTTTCGGCAAGGCGCTGCAGCGCGACACGACAGACTTTGTTACCAGCGCGGGCGGCAAGGTGCTCGGCAGTGTGGCGTATCCGTTCCCCGGCACGTCGGACTTCTCTTCGTATTTGATCCAGGCTCAGGCGAGCGGGGCGAAAGTACTGGGGATCGCGAACGCGGGAGCGGACACGATCAATACGATCAAGCAAGCGAAAGAGTTCGGCATCAAGCTGCGTCTCGCCGGCTTGCTGTTATTTCTGACGGATATTCACTCTCTGGGGCTGGACGTCGCCCAGGGCATCGTGCTGACGGATAGTTTCTATTGGGATATGAACGACCGGGCACGGGCTTTCTCCGGCAGATTGTCACCAAAGATCGGTGGCGCGAAGCCGACCATGGTTCAGGCCGGCGTATACTCATCGGTCCTGCATTACCTGAAGACGGCGAGCGCCATGGGCGTCGACAAGATCAAACTGGACGGCGCCGCGACGGTCGCGGAGATGAAGAAGATCCCAACCGACGACGATTGTTTTGGTCCAGGATCTATCCGCGCTGATGGGCGCAAGCTGCATCCCGCCTATCTGTGGGAAGTAAAGAAGCCCGCCGAGAGCAAGGCCCCCTGGGACTATTATAAACTGGTGGCCACGACTCCGGCCGACCAGGCGTTCCGGCCGCTCGACAAAGGCGGCTGCCCTTTGGTGAGAAGCTAAAAGAGAGGGAACGGCGCGGCCGGAAAACGAACCATGATGATGATATTTGGTATTCCGGGTCCGTTGTTGTTTGGCCAGCTGCTTCTTGGTCTGATCAATGGCGCGTTTTACGCGATGTTGTCACTCGGCCTCGCGATAATTTTCGGCATGCTCAACATCATCAACTTCGCTCATGGCGCTCTGTTCATGATGGGCGCGTTCGTTGCCTGGATGCTGTTGGATTCTTTTGGCATCGGCTATTTCCCCAGCCTGATCCTCGCACCGCTGATCGTCGGCATCTTCGGCGTGATCCTGGAGCGAACCATCATCAGCCGCCTTTACAAATTGGACCATCTTTACGGATTGCTGCTGACCTTCGGCCTGTCCCTGGTGATCGAGGGTTTGTTCCGCAACGCTTACGGGAGTTCCGGCCTGCCGTATCGAATCCCTGACATCCTGCAGGGTGCCACCGATCTCGGCTTCATGTACATGCCCAATTACCGTGGCTGGGTCGTGCTCGTTGCCCTTGTCGTCTGTTTCAGCACCTGGGCCATCATCGAAAAGACGTCCCTGGGCGCGACACTACGCGCGGCGACGGAGAACGCGCCTCTGGTGCAGGCGTTTGGCGTCAACGTCCCGCGCGTGGTCACTCTGACCTATGGCGCGGGCGTGGCTCTCGCCGCTTTCGCGGGCGTGCTGGCCGCGCCCATCTATTCGGTGAACCCGAACATGGGCAGTAACTTCATCAATACCGTGTTCGCCGTCGTGGTGATCGGCGGCATGGGCTCGATCCTCGGATCAATCGTCACCGGTTTCGGACTGGGCGTGGTTGAGGGCCTGACCAAGGTCTTCTATCCACAAGCCTCCGCCACGGTCGTGTTCCTCGTGATGATCATTGTCCTGCTGACGAGGCCACGGGGCTTGTTCGGAAGGGCTGCCTGAGATGTCGACATCCGTACAAGAGCGCAAGTCCGCCGACACCGCTGCCGCCGCCGCGTCGGTCGCAGTCTGGCGAGCCCCGTGGTTCATGGGTTTTTCGCGTGCCCAGGGCTATGCCTTTCTGATCATGCTGGCACTGATCGTGGTCGGTCCCTTCGTGCTGTACCCGGTGTTCCTGATGCGGGTTCTCTGCGCAGCGCTGTTCGCCTGTGCGTTCAACCTCATGCTGGGCTTTGTCGGGCTACTGTCATTCGGTCACGCGGCTTTCTTCGGCATGGGTAGTTACGTGACCGCCTGGACGATGAAGAACTGGCACCTTGATGCCATCTTCGCCATGGGACTGGGCGGCTTGACGGGCGCGGTGCTTGGTCTTGTGCTTGGCTACCTCGCGATCCGGCGATCCGGAATTTATTTCGCGATGATCACGTTGGCCCTGGCGCAGATGGTCTACTTCTTCTGTTTGGAAGCACCGTTCACCGGCGGCGAGGACGGCATCCAGCAGGTCCCACGCGGATATTTGTTCGGCTTCATCGATCTGTCCAATGACATGACGATGTACTGGGTGGTCGCCGCGGTGTTTCTCGGCGGGTTCCTGATGATCCACCGCATCATCCACTCGCCGTTCGGTCAGGTGCTGAAAGGTATTCGAGAGAATGAGCCGCGCGCGACTTCGTTAGGCTACCGCACCGACGACTATAAGCTGATCGCTTTCGTGTTGTCCTGTGGATTGAGTGGCCTTGCTGGCGGGACCAAGGCGCTGGTGTTCGGCATCGCGACGCTGACGGATGTGCATTACTCGACCTCGGGCGAGGTCGTGCTTACCACGCTGCTGGGAGGCCTCGGCACGGTGTTTGGTCCGGTGATGGGTGCTGTCATCGTGACGGGGATGGAAAACTATCTGGCACAGGCGGGCGCCTGGGTGACGGTGATCCAGGGTGCGATCTTCATGATTTGCGTGCTGGCATTCCGTCGAGGGGTTATTGGAGAAATCGCCAACTGGCGAAAACTCACGTTGTAAATGCCCGGAATCGCGGGACGTTCGGGTACAGGAGGGTCCATGAGCAGCAATACAGCCCAGTTGATCGAAGGTTCGATGAAGGTCATGCCGCGGCGGGGCGCTCCAGGTGCTCCGAGGTTTGGCGCGGAGATTATCGGCGTCGACCTCCGGACGATCGATGACACTGCGTTCGCCGACATCCACCGCGCCTGGATCGAGCATCAGGTGTTGCTGTTTCGCGCTCAGAGTCTGAACGATCAGGATCTGATCGCGTTTTCTCGCCGATTCGGCGATCTGGATCACGCGCCGATTCAGGAGAATGGTCAGCGTA
>JBEKGV010000232.1:0-6688 GCA_050012615.1 Acetobacteraceae bacterium
GATGGCGAGGCCCGTGTGCAGAGGATCGAGACCGCGCCCCTCCTGTTGGTAGAGTCCGAACAGGAAATAGAACGACGTGGTGAAGAAGAACAACGTCGCCACCAGCACGCCGCGGCGGAAACTCGGGATGGCGAACAAGCCCAGATCCACGAGGGGCATGCCACCGCTGGCGCCCAGGTTGGCCTCGTATCGAACGAAGGCCGCGACCAAAAACGGCACCATGGCGAGCACCGGAAACACCCAGAACGGCCAGCCCTGATCGCGACCCTCGGAGAGCGGCACGATCAGGCAGACGAGGATCGTCGAGACCATCGCCGCGCCAGCCAGGTCGAGCCTCGCCCGGGATGGAGCGGCCGTTTCCGGCACCAGGCGCCAGGCGGCCGCCATGACGATCAGGCATATCGGGAGTTTCAGCAGAAACACGGTTCGCCAGCCAAGATCGAACGGGCTCCATTGCACCAGCGCGCCGCCGGCGAACTGGCCCGTGACGGCCGCGAGCCCCATCATGACGCCATAGGCGCTGAGTGCGCGCGCGAGGTCGCGGTCATTGGTGCAGAGTGCTCGGATTGAGCCGAGCACTTGCGGCACGAGCAGTGCGGCGGACATCCCCTGCAGCGCTCGGCCGGCCAGCAATTGTACTGGGCTCGCCGCGAGGCCGCATAGCAAGTTCGTGACGGTAAATCCCGCCATGCCGATGATGAACAGCCGCCGCCGCCCGTACATGTCGCCAAGCCTCCCCCCGGTGATCAGGAAAACCGCGTATCCCGCGGCATAAATTCCAATCACAAGCTGCAATTCCGCGGGAGATGCGCCCAGGCTGAGATGGATTGACGGGAGAGCGACGTTGACGATGAAGAAGTCGACCGGCGGCAGGAAGGCTCCGGCGAGGAGGACGGTCAGAGCGAGCCACCGCTCCGCGGTGGACTGGACAGTGGCGGTGGACACGGTTCGCTCCCCTGGGGACGCCTCTGGTGGAGCGCCATGCTTCGCCGTCCTTGCCGCGGAGCTCGCCGGGCGAGCCGGATCCAGGAACGGCGCCGGGCAGGCTGTAGCCGGGGGCAGGCGGGGATACAAGGCGGGAGCCCGTACCGAAGGATATCATTCAGTTCGGACCCAGACCGCGTTCGGTCACGACAGTGTGAGCTGATCGAAAGTCGCGAGTTCCACCGACAGCGTCGCGATGTGACGAGGTGCGCCCGGACGATGGGGTGCAAGGTGTCACGCACTTTCCGCATCGTCGTTAATCTTCTGTTCATGATCTTATGATTTAATTCGATCGACGGATTGGCATTCAAAACGACCGGGTCTGGCCGCGAATTCTCGGCGGCCGATGCGGAGCCATACACCGGGCGCGCGCGAAAAACATCGCGAATGAAACGATGCCGCGTCCGTGAATGCGGCCGGTATCGCTGCTCGACGGCGGGTAACTCCATCGCCGACCTCAATTCCGGTTTTGGAGCGTTGTTGATGTCTGACGCCATGCCTGTGATTGAAGCGACCAGCACGACCTTACACCCGGACAGCGCGCGTGCCGGAGTTGCTGAGCGCCTGGTCTCGCGTGTGGCGCGTTCCGGCCGGTCATGGCCAGGCGGGACGTTTTTTTCGCGTATCGTCTCTCGGCTGGCGGCTCCTCCGCCGCCGTCGCCAGGACCGCCCTCGGCGTCACGAAGTGATGAGCGAGCGCCGCGGGCAAGGCCGGTTGCCTTGCTGCTGGCAGGCCAGATCATGGTCGGACTGGCGATCGCGGTGACCACCTTCCTGTTGGTCATGCACTTGCATGAGTATGCGCTGGCGGAAGCCGATCATGAACAACGAAGACTGTCGGTCATCCTCGCCGATCAGGCGGAACGGGCGTTCGAGGCGGTGGAGCTCGTGCAAACCGCTCTCGAGCACAGGCTGCAGCATGATGGCGTGCGAACCCCCGAGGCGTTCCGGCGGTACATGTCCGAGGCCCTGATCCATGAAGAACTGGATGGCCGGGAACGCATGCTGCCCCAGCTCGATGCCATCACGGTCATCGACGCGGATGGGAACCTGATCAATTCATCCCGTCCGTTGCTCGGTCCGCCGGTCACCGTCGCCGACCGGGATTACTACAAAATCCTGAAGGCGAACCGCGATCGAACGACATTCATCAGTGAGCCGTTGCAAAATCGCAGCAACGGGAAATGGACCGCCTATGTCGCCCGCAAGGTCGCGGGGCCGGACGGAGAGCTGCTGGGTCTCATTCTCGGGTCGGTTCGATTGCGATATTTCGAGGAACTCTACCACTCGGTCGCGCTTGGAGCCGAGAGTTCCATCGAACTGCACCGCCAGGACGGTATCGTGCTGGCGCGCTACCCCCATATCGACGTCAGCAAAAGTCCGTCAGTGGCGGCGACCGCGCCGCCTCGCCCATACGATGAAGTCAGCGGGAACGTCGTCGTTTTCCGGCAAGTGAGTCCGCTTGATGGCGTGGAGCGACTGATCGCGCACCAGTCCCTCGTTCGTTATCCTCTGGTGGTGGGCGTCACGAACTCGGTCTCGGCCATCCTGGCGGAATGGCACGAGCATGCCATTTACCTGGTTGGGTCGGCGGTGATCCTTGAGTTCGTCGTGGCCGCGGTCGGGCTGCTGACGCTGCGGCAATTGCGCGGCCAGCGCCAGCTGCACGAGGCACGTGCCGCCCGGGTGGAAGCTGAAGCAGCCCGAAGCACCGCGGAGACGAAACTGGCGGCGGCGAACGAGCGATCGCGAGCCGACCGGCAAATGCGCATCCAGAACGTTCGTGTCGGCGCCGCATTGAGCAACATATCGCAGGCCCTGCTCATGTTCGGCTCCACTGACAGTCTGGTCGTGGTGAATGGCCGGGTAGCCGAAATGTTTGGTGTGACGGCCGAGAGCATCGGGGTCGGGATGACGTTCGACACCCTACATGGTCTTCTCGTCAGCAAATCAAATCTCACGCCGGCGGACGTCGAGACCATGTATCGCAGCATTCTGCGGCTGAAGGCTGCCGGCAAACGCGAGTCCCACCTCCGCGAACTGGACGATGGCCGTACCCTCGCGGTCAATTTCGCCCCCGTCGAGAACGAAGGCTGGCTGGTGACATTAGAGGACACCACCGAGCGGCGGCGTGCCGAAGCCAAAATCGTGCACATGGCTCAGCATGACGCCCTGACGGAATTGCCGAACCGCGTCTTGTTTCATGCCAGATTGACCGAAGCGATGGCGCGCAGCCGCAGGGGTGAAGCGTGTGCCGTGCTGTATCTCGACCTCGACCATTTCAAGGACGTGAATGATACGCTCGGCCATCCCGTCGGGGACGCCCTGCTGAGGGCGGTGACTCAACTTCTGCTCCGAGAAGTCCGCGAGACCGATACGGTCGCGCGTCTGGGCGGCGACGAGTTCGCCATCGTGCAATCAAGTGTCGACCAACCACAGGACGCCACGGCCCTCGCGACGCGACTCATCGAAATGTTCAGGCCGCCTTTTGAAGTCGCCGGCCATCAGGTGATGATCGGCACGAGTATCGGTATCGCCGTCGTCCCGGACGATGGAGCCGATGCGGATGAAATCATGAAAAACGCCGATCTGGCGCTCTACAGTGCCAAAGCGGATGGACGGGCCCGCTACCGCTTCTTCGAGACGGATATGGATGCGCTCATGCAGGCCCGCCGCACACTGGAAATTGATCTGCGGAAGGGGCTCGTGGCAGGCGAGTTCGAGTTGTTTTACCAACCGCTGATGAACATCAAAAGCGGGTCGGTCATCGGCTTCGAAGCGCTGGTGCGTTGGTTTCATCCGGAACGGGGCGTGGTCCAACCGTCGGACTTCATTCCGCTCGCCGAGGAGATCGGCCTCATCGTGCCTCTGGGCCAATGGGCCTTGCAGCAGGCCTGTCAGGATGCCGTGACATGGCCCGGCGACATGAAGGTCGCCGTCAACGTCTCGGTCGTTCAATTCGGTGCCGGCACGTTGGTTGGCGACGTCGCCGCCGCTCTCAGGCAATCAGGACTGGATCCGGCGAGGCTCGAACTGGAGATCACGGAATCGGTCATGCTCAACGACACCGACGCGACGCTCGCGATCCTGTATCGACTTCGCGATCTTGGTGTCGGAATCGCCATGGATGACTTTGGGACCGGCTATTCGTCGCTGAGCTATTTGCGGCGCTTTCCCTTCAGCAAGGTCAAGATCGACCGTTCCTTCATCGCGGATCTGGGCAAAGACGGCGGCAGTGATGCGATCGTCACCGCGGTCACGGAATTGTGCGAGACACTGGGCATGTTGACGCTCGCCGAGGGCGTGGAGACCGAGGAACAACTGCGGCAACTCCGCGCCGGAAACTGCGGGGAGGCTCAGGGGTTTCTGTTCAGCACGCCCAGACCAGCCAGCGAAGTGGCATCGATGTGCCGGAGACTGACCCGGCCGGCGTTTGCCGAAGCCGCCGGATAATGCCTAATGTCCGGGTGACGGTGTGGGTCCGGCACGGCATCCGCGCCATGGCCGCGCGGGTCGGATCATTCTTTCGGAACGGTCCGCGCGATCCCGGGGTTCTTCGAGAATTCCTCATACCAGCCGGCCAATTTCGGATGCCCCGGCCGCCACGGATCACTCGCGTAACGGAAATCCAGATACCCCAGAGCACAGGCCACGGCGATTGAGCCGATATCGACATGCCGGTGCGGCGGGTCGGCCTCCAGCGCGTCGACCGTCCGGCTCATCGCCGCCTTGTAGCGGGCAATCGCCGCGTCACGAGCCGCTTCCTTTGGCCGGCCCAGTTCCCCGCGGCAGGGCACGGCGGCGTCCAGGATGCCGTCGCCCATGGCCTGGAACTTCAGAGCCCGCCAACGCGCCGCCCCGGATGCCGGAAACAGCGCGGGCGCATCTCCGAGACTGTCCAGCACCTCACAAATCACCGGGCTGTCATACAGCGACAACCCGTCATCAGTGATCAGGCACGGCACTTTCGCCGTCGGGTTGTCCGCTACCAGATCGGCGGGCGAGGCGTGCGGATTGGTTGGATGTAGTTGGATCCTTGCCTCGAGCTCCCGCGTGATCGCGCAGGCCATGACTTTGCGGACATAGGGGCTGGTCGGTGAATAATACAGTTTCATCTGGTTTTTGTTTCCTGTTCAGAGCGAGTCCCGAAGCCCCGAATCACCCATGAGTCCTGGCTCAGAACCGGTCCTTCTTGCCGCGCACATCCGCCAGGGCCGCCGCGCTCTTCGCCAGCAGAAATGGATTGGCCTTTTTCTCATCCCCGAGACGCGACGGGATCGTCGGCTTGCCAGCGGCGCGTTGCTGGTGAGCCTCCCCGGTTCGGGCGATCAGTGCCTTGTTGTCCGGATCCACGCTGAGCGCGAACTTCGCGTTGCTCTCAGTATATTCATGTCCGCAACAAACCAGCGTGTCGTCCGGCAATGCGGCAAGCTTGCCAAGGCTGGAGAACATCTCAGCGGCGGTGCCCTCGATCAAACGTCCGCAGCCCAGGCTGAACAGCGTGTCGCCGGAGAGCAGGATCGGGCCGTCGGGGAAGAAATAATTGATCTGCCCCCGCGTATGCCCCGGCGTGTCGATCACCTGGGCCGTCGCGTTTCCGAGCTTCACCGTGTCACCCTCTCGCACCGCCTGATCGAGTTTCGGCAGCCGGTGTGCGTCCGCCGCCGCGCCGACGACTTTGCAGGACGGAAACCGGGCGCGGACCACGTCGGTATCGGCGATATGGTCGCCGTGGTGATGGGTCAGCAGGATCATATCCAGCCGTCCGCCTGCCGCCTCGATGGCGGCGATGATCGGCGGGCCCTCGGCGGGATCGACAATCGCCGTCGCGCCGGTATCAGTGTCGCGCAGCAGCCAGGCGTAGTTGTCCTTCAGGATCGGCACCGATTGAGCGGTCACGGCCATGTTGTTCTCTCCCCGGTCAACGTTCAGAAATCGAGATCGACGTAGTGCTCGGGTGGGACGATCCCGGGCACGCGGTCGGATAACAGCGTGCGAAAGCCGGGCCGGCACTTGATCCGCGCGTACCAGTCCTTGGCCGGGCGCGACAGCCGCCAGTCCACATCACCGATATAGTCCAGGCACGACAAATGGGCTGCCGCGGCGAAATCGGCCAGTGACAAATTCGGTCCCGCCAGCCATTCGCGGTTCTCCGCCAGCCAGCCGAGATAATCGAGGTGATACCGCAAGGCGGTGTAGCCGGTGCGGATCGCGGCGGACTCGGGATTGCCGCGACCGGCCTGCTTCCGCATATATTTTTCGCCCAACAGATTTTGCGTCACCTCCGCGGCGAACTTGCCGTCGAACCACGCGGCGAGGCGGCGCACCTCCACGCGTTCCACGATCGTGTCGCCCATGAGCGGCAACTCCGGATAGGCCTCGTCGAGATATTCGCAGATCACAGCGGAATCCGGCACGATCACCCCGTTGTCCTCGACCAGCGTCGGCACCGTGCCGGCGGGGTTGAGTTCCAGATACTCCGGCCGTCGTTCCCAGGGTTTCTCGACGTGAAGATCGACGGGCAAACGCTTCTCGGCCAGGACCAGGCGGACCTTGCGAGCATAGGGCGACAGCGGGAGATGGTAGAGGGTGCGCATTGCCCGCGTTTATCGCACCCAAGGCCGCATTTCGCCAATGGGGTCGGGGTTGGTAGACCATGCGACGGTGATCACTCGAAAAATTGTGGCGATGCAGCGCGGACCGT
>JBEKGV010000233.1:0-7115 GCA_050012615.1 Acetobacteraceae bacterium
CGTATTCCTGTCGTGCGTCGCTCAGTAGCCGAGCCATCTCCGGGCCCATGAACAACCCGAACGCGTCGCCCGAGGGGTTGCCCGCCGGGACGAAATGCATGCCGCCCCGAGGCCTGCTCTCGCCACCATCCGCGGCCCTGGACCCGGCATTTGTCCCGGCATTTGTCCCGACATTCGTCCCTGGGCTGTTCATCGGGCGGCTGGCGTGATCGCCAAGATGGTCGGCGTGCAAAACGTCCTGCATCTCGGCTCTGCCACGCAGCAAATCGGACAGTCCCTTGCTGTTGTCAGCCCGCAACCGATACGCCAGCGAGGGCCGGCGTATGTCGCAATCGATTAACAACACCTTCTCGCCGCTCAGGGCAGCGGAACGGGCAAGCGACAGCGCCAGCACCGACTTTCCCTCGGAGGGCCGGGCCGCGGTAACCGCCACGACTTTCGGCCGCTCAGCGCCTAGCCAGAGACCGGCTCGGACGGCGCGGATTTGCTCGGCGAACGCGGTGAGGGGCCGACGATTGACGAATTCCTCGATCGGGGCGGTCCGCAGCTGAGCGCGAGACAACTCCGGCACCAGGGCGAAGCAGGGCAGCTTGACGAAGGCTCGAACCTCCTCACCGCTGTGCAGCGTCGAGTCGGTGAGATGCCGGAAATGCACCAGCAACAGCCCGAGCAGCGCGCCCGCGGCGGTCGCCGCCCCCATCGTTGGCATCGGTCTTGGCCAACTCGGCTGCCGCGGCGGAAATGCGAGCGAGATTTCGTGGGCCTCGGACGTCTCCAGGGCGTGCTGCTGCGCGGTTTGCTGGATCCGTTCCAGCACGGCGAGAAGTTGGGCGCGCGACGCTTCGGCGTCGCGTTCCATGGCGTTTAGCGGGATCCGTGCCTTCGCTTCCGTATCGGCGTCTTTCTGGGCGCTACGCAGGTTGTATTCCAATGCCGTCACGCGATCGTTCGCGGCTCGACGGTCTTGCTCGGTCGCGGCGACGACGCGGGCGATTTCGGCTTCGACCGCGCGTCGCGCGTCATCGATCTGGCGGCGGCCGCTTTCGGCGTCCGGATGATTGGCTCCGATACGACTGGACTGCGCCTGATATTGCGCGGTGAGTTGCTCCAGGTTGGCGCGTAGCGGCACGACGGAGGCCGCGATCGCAGCCTGCGCCCCCGCGCCTGCCCGCCCGCGCGCCGCATCCAGACGCGCATCGGCGGTGGCGAGATCAACGCGTGCGGTGATCAGGTCCTCACTCAGATGCGAGATTTTCTCGGCATCGAGGCCCGCGTGCATGCCCTCGGAAAAATTATGCTCGACTCGGTAGGCGGCGATGCGGTCCTCGGCCTTCCGCACCTCGGCACGCAACGCGCCGGCACGCTGATCGAGCCACGATGTTGCCCGGTAAACCGCGGCGGCCTTCGCGGTGAACTGGTCCTTGATATAGATGTCCATCGCGTTGTTCACCGCCGCTGCCGCGACGAGCGGGTCCTCCGCGGTAAACGTCACCTCCAGCACGCGTGACGCGCGGACCGGCGCGGCATGCAGCGCATCGTGCACCGCGAGCACCGTCGCGTCGCGCGCGGGGTCGGGCATCGGACCGTAAGCCGCGTCCGGCCGCGCATTGTCCTCCGCGTCGCCGACTTGTGCCCTTACCCAGCCGATTATCCGGGATGTCGTCGATCTGGGCCGCAGCGAGGCGTTGAATTCGGGATTTTCGTAAAGATTGCCGCGATCGGCGACTCGTTGAGCGATCTTCAGGCTTTGCAAAACTTCCGCCTGCGATGCCATCACTGCTTCGGTCGTCGGATCGGTGCGAAGAATGCTTTCCAGTTCGCGCACCTTGTAGTCGCTCGGTTCATAAATCAGCGAACCCGAGGCGGTGTATCGCGGGATGGTCCGCTGGATCGCGATCCAGGCGCATCCGGGCACAAGTACCGAGGCGAACAAGAATGCCCAAAAATGGCGGCGAAAGATACCGATCATGGCACGCATGTGCATGACCTCACTCATGGCCCCGCGCCGCCCGGACGGTTGCACCAATGGTGCGTCTCGTGGCGACGCCTGGGCCGATGTGTCTCGATGGATTTCTCTCATGCCGCTCGCATGACGCCGTGCGTCTTGTACGGGTCTTTGGGACTGTGGAAGTCATACCGGCGGTGTGTGAAGGACCGGTTAACGGGCCACCAGAAAATCGTGCCTTGTGTTAACGTTGCATTCACGCGTTTGGCGAAGGCGATCACACATTTGGCTGTTGATTGGTGCGGGCGCGACTTATACCGAACGCCCAAACGACTGACTCTTCGGCACAGTGGTCAACCACGTCATAGCCGTGCCGGCGGCCTTCTATCTATCGCCGCATGGTGCCGCGACAGGTCCCCCGGACGATCCCCCGGTCCAGCCGGGGAGGGGGATGACGTCTTGCGCCCGGTACCGATCGGTCAACTCATTCGGCGATTGGGAGTAAACCATCGTCGGTTCGCCGGCGCGTGCTATCTGGCGTGGCACGGTACCGGGTTGGATCGACGTTGATTGTTCTGTCTCCAAAATGGAGGAGTTGGTGGCGCGTCGGCTGCTGTCGCTGTTTTCGGTGCCAGTTTTTCTGGCCGGTTGCGCACCCGGGAGCGATCTGTCTCCGCTGCCGCCGCTCTCCGGTCACGAATACCGGCTCGGACCCGGGGATATCGTGCGCATCATCACCTATGGCGAGGATCCGCTGACCGGGGAGTTCCGCGTTGGCGACCAGGGATCGGTCGCGTTGCCGCTGGCCGGCAGCATCAGTGCGGTGGGCCGAACGCCGAGGGAGTTGGGCGACGCGATCTCGGCCGCGTTGAAAAAGGGCGACATCTTGCGCAAGCCGTCGGTTTCGGTGGAGGTCGCCACGTATCGGCCGATTTATGTTCTCGGCGAGGTCAACAAACCAGGTCAATATCCCTATCAACCCGGCATGACCGTGGTGTCGGCCGCCGCGGTCGCGGGTGGATTCACCTATCGCGCGATCGAAGATTATGCTTCCGTTGTGCGCACCGTGGACGGCGAATCGGTCGAGGGTACAGCATCACGTCAGGCACTGGTCCAACCGGGAGATGTGATCACCGTGTTCGAGCGACGGTATTGACCTGCATCCGACTGCTGCCGCTTGTTTTCGCGTTGTTGCTCGCGCGCGAGGCAGCGGCCCAGAGCGGGCCGGCGTACGGACCCGTTGGACCGCCGGTGCCCGGTCCGCTGCACATCATTGGCGGTGGCCCGAACGGCGGCTGCATCGCGGGAGCGGTCCGTCTGCCGCCCGAGGGGGGTTGGTACGAGACCATCCACGGCAGGATCAGCCATTTCTGGGGCGCTCCGGTGACCATCCAGGGAATCGTGACGTTGGCCGAGAAGGCGCATGCGAATGGGCTGCCGCCGCTGTTGATCGAGGATATCTCACGGCCGCGCGGCGGGCCGATGCCAGGAGGACACGCGGCGCATCAGGTTGGGCTGGATGTCGACGTGGCACTCGACATGCGCACGCGTGGCTACCTGACCGACGAGCAGCGTGACTCGATCCAGATCGCGAGCCTCGTGCGTCCGGATTATCGCGATATCGAGCCGTCGATGTGGAGCGATTCCGTGGCACGGCTGTTGTGGCTGGCGGCGACTTTGCCCGGAGTCGACCGGGTGTTGGTCAACGCCGCGATCAAGCAGCAACTCTGCCGGACGGTGACCGGCGATCGTTCCTGGATGCGGTACATCCGGCCTTGGTATGGGCATGCGGCGCATATGCACATCCACTTCAAATGCCCACCGGATCAGACCGACTGCGTGTCGATGGCTCCGCCGCCACCCGGCGACGGATGCGACGCGACGCTGCAGTGGTGGTTCGCCCAGTTGAACGCGCCGACAGCGCCTCCGGAGGCACCAAAGCCGAAGCCGCGGTTACCCGAGGCGTGCTACGCGATGTTCGGTTGGGAGCAATGAGAGGCGGTTCGCCGGTCACGACCACGCGAGCAGCCTGATCCCCAGCAAGGTCAGCAGCCCGGCGTTGAGCAGCAGAACGGCCGGGGTCAACCTGGCGAAGCCTCGTCGATACCGATGGGCGGCCGCTGCCCCAAGCAGGCCGACCGCGATCAGCGACGGCACGGTGCCAAGTCCGAAACAAAACATCGCCAAAGCACCATACCAGGGCGTGCCGGTCGCTGCGGCCGCGGCCAGCGCCGCGTAAAGGATCCCGCACGGCAGGAACCCCAAGGCGATTCCCAGCGGATATCCACGCAAGCTTCTCGTCAGTGGCAAGCCGAGCCCCGGACGCAGACGCCGCGCCGCCTGCAGCGTCAGCAACGCAGCGCCGAGAATCAGGAAGATGCCTGCCTTGCCTCCGATGCGCTCGACAAGGTACCCACCGGTGCCCGCGGCGAAGCCAAGCCCGCTGTAGGTGGTGAGACGGCCGAGGTGATAGGGCATGAGAGACGCGGCGCGGAGGCGGTGGCACTCCGTGAGATGCGCCGACGGAAGCCGCGCCATTCGATCGCTGACCTGGCCCAGTACGAAGCCGCCACACATGGGCGCGCAATGCAGGGGGCTGGCGGCCGCACCGGCCAACAGCATTCCCGCCGCGACGCTGCCGCCGACCGCGCCCGGTGTACCGCACCATGCGGCGAGTTGGAACAGAGCCTCATACACGGGTTTTCGTCTGCCCTGCCGTAAGGCAACGCGCCTTGATCTGGGTCAATGCCGCACCGGCTCATGGACCGCACGTTCCTGCCCGAAGCTGATCAGGAGAAGTACATGGGCGGGCTCCGGGCTGGGGACGCGGCGGTCGGGCTGCTTGTCGCGGCGCTTGGGTTGATCGGCCTGATCCAGGCGGCCGGAGCGACCGACGACGGTATTTACGTGTTCGGACTTTCGCTGCTGGCATTCGCGATCGTATTCGACTTCAGTTTGCTCAAACGTCATTTCGACACTGCCGGTCGATGGCCCGATGAGGGCTATGACGAGGCGATCGTCAAAAAGTTCCTGATCGCGGCCGTATTCTGGGCGATCGTTGCGTTTTTGGTAGGAGTTGTGCTCGCGGCGCAGCTGTCCTGGCCGTCACTGAACCTCGGATTGCCGTTTACAAATTTCGGACGTTTGCGGCCGGTGCACACATCGGCGGCGATTTTCGCGTTCGGTGGATCGGCGTTGTTCTCGACGTCGTTTTATGTCGTTCAGCGCACCTGCCGGGCGAGACTGTTCGGCGGCGAAACGCTGGCGAGCTTCATCTTCTGGGGCTACCAGTTCTTTATCGTCATGGCGGCGCTGTCCTATGTGATGGGCTTTAGCCAGGGCCAGGAATACGCCGAGCCGGAGTGGTATCTGGACCTGTTCCTGACGGTGATCTGGGTGCTTTATGCGGTCGTGTTCATCGGCACCGTGGTAAGGCGGCAGGAGCCGCACATTTATGTCGCCAACTGGTTTTACATGGCGTTCATTCTGACCATCGCCGTGCTGCATGTGGGCAATAATATCGCCATGCCGGTCAGCTTCTTCACTGCCAAGAGCTACAACATCGCATCGGGCGTGCAGAACGCGATGATCCAGTGGTGGTATGGTCACAACGCGGTTGGTTTCTTTTTGACCGCCGGGTTCCTTGGGATGATGTACTATTTCATTCCGAAGGCGGCGGGACGGCCGATCTATTCGTATCGGCTGTCGATCGTCCACTTTTGGTCCCTGGTCTTCATGTATATCTGGGCCGGGCCGCATCATCTCCACTACACGGCGCTGCCCGACTGGACCCAGACACTGGGCATGGCGTTCTCGGTCATGCTGTGGATGCCGTCGTGGGGCGGCATGATCAACGGGCTCATGACGCTGTCGGGGGCGTGGGACAAATTGCGCACCGATCCCGGGTTGCGCTTCTCGGTGACCGCCGTCGGCTTTTACGGCATGGCAACGTTCGAAGGACCGGTCATGTCGATCCGTCCGGTGAACGCGCTGTCGCACTATACGGACTGGGGGATTGGGCACGTGCATTCGGGCGCGCTCGGCTGGGTGGCGTTCATCAGCTTTGGCGCGATTTATTATCTTGTGCCGGTGCTTTGGAAACGCCCAGGATTGTACTCCGTGAGGCTGGCGTCGTGGCATTACTGGATCGCGACGCTGGGCATCGTGCTCTACATCACCTCGATGTGGGTGGCGGGCATCATGCAGGGGCTGATGTGGCGCGCATACGATCAGTTCGGGTTCCTGCAATACTCGTTCGTCGAGTCGGTCAGCGCGGTTCATCCTTTCTACGTGATTCGGTTCACGGGCGGGGTGTGCTTCCTGACCGGCGCGCTGTTCATGGTCTACAACCTGATCCGTACCGTTTACGGCCCAGTCGTCGAACCGGCGCCCGCGCTCGCGCCGGCGGGAGCATAAGACGATGTTCATCCGTCACGAAACTCTGGAAAGAAACGCATTCCTGTTCCTGCTGTTCACCGTCATTGTCATCGCGATCGGCGGCCTGGTCGAGGTGATCCCGCTGTTCACCATCGAAACCACTGTCGAGCATGTGAAGGGCGTGCGGCCTTATTCGCCGCTGGAGGCGCGTGGGCGGGACATCTATGTGCGCGAAGGGTGTTACGTTTGCCATAGCCAGATGATCCGCGCGCTGCGTGACGAGGTCGAACGATACGGGCATTACTCGATCGCCGCCGAGAGCATGTACGATCATCCGTTCCAGTGGGGCTCCAAGCGCATCGATCTCGTGCCGCGGCTGAACGCGCAGCGGACGGTTGGGGTACCGTATACGGATGAGATGATCGCCAATGCGAAAGCCGATCTATGGGCGCAGGCGAACCCGGGGGCGGATACGACGGAGCTGCTGAAGCGCTATCCAAAGGCGGTGGCGGTGCCCGGCAACGGACAGTACGTCACCGAAATGGACGCGCTTGTCGCATATTTGCAGGTGCTTGGCACCATGGTCGACTTCGCCGATCCCGCCAACGAACAGCTGCATCAATAGGACCGCACCATGTGGATCATTCAATGGCTGCGCGATTATTCCATCGTGCTCATGCTGGTCACGTTCGTCGTGATGATGGTTTTCACGTTCTGGCCCGGCCGCCGGCCGCGTTTCGAACGTGACAGCCAGATCCCCCTGCAAGACGATCGCTGAGGAGGCACCATCGTG
>JBEKGV010000234.1:0-6682 GCA_050012615.1 Acetobacteraceae bacterium
TGTCGAGGCCGCGCAGGAGGCCGGGTATCCATATAATCTGGATTTCAATGGCGCGGTGCAGGAGGGGGTGGGTCCTTTGCAACTGACGGTGCGTGGCCGCCGCCGCTGCTCAGCCGCTGTCGGTTATCTAAATCCGATACGGGATCGGACAAATCTTCGTGTCGAGGTCCGTGCGCTGACCCACAAGGTTCTCATGGACGGCAAACGCGCGATTGGCGTGCGTTACGAACAGAACGGCGTCATGCATGACGCAAATGCCCGCCGCGAGGTATTGCTGTGCGGTGGCACCATCAACTCCCCGCAATTGCTGCAGCTGACAGGAATCGGTCCCGGCGCGTTGTTGCAGTCTGTTGGTATCCCCGTGGTGCACGACCTTCCTGGCGTCGGCGAAAATCTGCAGGATCACATCGGCGGCCGGATGATTTACCGCTGCATTGATGGCACCGTGACGATGAATGAAATTTACCACAGCTGGCTGCGGCGGCTTTACGCCGGAGCCGAATGGATCCTGGCGCGCAAAGGTCCGTTGATGACCGGCGCTGGTCCGATGGGGCTGTTCGTGAAAACGCGGCCCGAGTTGGACAGTCCCGATGTGCAATATCAATTCCTCGCCGGCAGCTCGGAAAGGACCGGCGATCCGATGCACAAATTCCCGGCCTGCACGATGGTGGCGATCCCCTGCCGCCCGGAAAGTCGGGGCTGGCTGCGCATCACCAGCGCCGATCCCAACAGGCCGCCCGCGATGCAGCCCAATTATCTCTCCACCCAACGCGACAGGGACACCATCGTCGCCGGCCTACGCGTGATACGCAAAATCTTCGCGACCGAGGCAATGAGCCGATGGGTCACCGAGGAGTATTCGCCCGGATCTCATGCAGACAGCGATGAGGATTTGCTCGAACATGTCCGCCGGACTTCTGGAACCACGTTCCACCAGACCAGCACGTGCATGATGGGTCCTGGACCGATGGCGGTCGTCGACACTGAATTGCGTGTGAAGGGCACTCAGGGTTTGCGTGTGATCGATGCCGCCGTCATGCCGACGGTCGTATCGGGCAATACCAACGCAGCGGTCATCATGATCGCGGAAAAAGGCGCTGACATGATCCTCAATCAGTCAACCATGCGGCAGGCGGCGTAAAACCATGAGCGGATCATTCTCGGGCAAGATCGCTCTCGTCACCGGCGCGGGCAAGAACATCGGCAAGACCATCGCGCTTGATTTGGCGCGGGAGGGTGCCTCGGTTGTCGTCAACGGCCGCTCCGACCGCGCCTTGGTCGATGCGACGGTGGCCGAGATCAACCAGGCGGGTGGCCAGGCGATCGGCGCATTGGCGGATGTCACGAAGCCAGATGAGGTGGCGCGTATGGTCGACGCGGCCGTCGCCAGCTTTGGCGGCATCGACATCGTCGTCAGCAACGCCGGTCTGCGGCGCCAAACGCCATTCCTGGACATGAGCTTCGCCGAGTGGCGAGAAATCCTATCGGTGGCGCTTGATGGCGCATTCGTGCTGATGAAAGCGGCCGTTCCGCAAATGATCCCCCGAGGCGGGGGCGCACTGGTGTCGCTGTCCGGAATTTCAACGCATGTCGGAACCCCGAACCGTTGCCATGTCTCCGCCTCCAAGGCCGGGTTGGAAGGACTGATGCGGGCCCTCGCCGTCGAACTCGGGCCGCACCAGATCACCGCCAATTGCGTGGCGCCCGGAGCCGTGGACACTGTCCGCGGCCCAACCGCGGGCGTGGCGCCCAGCAATCTCGCCGAGCGCGGAATTCCACTGGGCCGGAGGGCGGCTGTCAGTGAGATTTCGGCGGCCGTGCGGTTCCTGGCAGGCCCGGACGGTCGGTACATCACGGGGCAGGTCCTGCACGTGAACGGGGGCGTCTTCCTGACCTGAACCGTGCGGGATGCTGCAACGACCCGTCACCGCCCGTTCGTGTTCGCGTTCCTCGTCGCATGCGGTGCAAGCCACCCCATCGTTGCCTCCGGCTCGGCGTCGGTGGTGGGCAAATAGGGCTTGATGTCCAGCAGCGGGGTCCCATCCACGCAATCCAGGAACCGAACAAGCAACTGATCCGGCCCGTCGAACCCGTCGAATTGCACAACCGATAAACCAATCGGATTTGGCCGTCGCGGCCCCCTCGTCGCGAACACGCCGCGCGGCTCGGTATCGAACGGCGGCGTGAAAACCAGCTGCGGCGATTTCGCCTGATCCAGCCAATACAACAGGATCAGATGTGACATTCCTTCGAGCCCGCGCAACCCAGGAAGGAACGGTTCGAACAATGTTACGCGGCAAACGGGAGCGGGGGCGAGTTGCCGTCCGTTGCGCGGACACTCCGCGATTGTGCGCCAGGGGGTGGCGATCGAACCGATCGGCGTCGCGGTGAAATCAGGCTGTGACATGCCGGATTTCTACCGGAGGCCGCACAATCGAACCACCCCGCGTCAGAACGGCAACAAAATGTCCATCAGTTGCTGGCCCCATCGCGTAGTCTGCAAATCGGTCATCTCACCGCGGCCGCCATACTGGATCCTGGCCTCCGCCATCCGGTCGTGCAGCACGGTGTTATCGGAGGCGATGTCCTGTGGCCGGATCACGCCGGTGACCGTCAATTCCCGCAATTCGCTGTTCACCACGAACTCCTGCCGAGCCGCCACCACCAGATTGCCGTTCGGCAGCACTTGCGTGACCACACCCGCGAGCCGCAGGGTCACCGCCTCATTGCGCTGGATCTGCCCGTTCCCCGTGTTGCTGTTACTGCTGCTGAGCGAAATGAGTTTTGACGGATCGGCGACCGTCGCGGGCAGCTTGCTCGTCAGGCCGACGAAATCTGGAACACCGGCCTGCTCTCCGCTCGCCCGCGTCAGTGTCGTGACGTTGTTCAAACTCGCTGAGTCGGTCATCGACACGACGACTGTGACAAGGTCGCCAACCTGCGCCGCACGCTGATCTTTGAAAAACGCTCGCGAACCCTGGCGCCAAAGCGCATTGGCTTCGCTTGGCGCCGGCTCGGCTTTCGGCATGGGCATCGTCATCGGGCGATAGTTCGGATCTTTGGTCGGATCGCTGGATTTGGTCATTTGTGGCGGACGCCCGAGGTCCGACAACTTCTGCAAGGTGCCGCAACCCGCGACCGGGAGGCCGCAGATCGCGATCACCGCCCATCTGACGGCCATGCTCAACCTCCACGCGCCGTGGTGATTCCGGCGCGAGCCTGCGGCGTGATCGGCGACGTGCCGGGAACGACGCGCACAACGCCGGGACCGACGACTTCCGCCTCGAGCACCGCCTGTGTCGACACGTTCCGCACTCGGATACGTTCGCCTATCGCACCGGACTCCAGGGCCACACCTTGCCCGGTCAATGACAGGGCACCGACCTCGAGCTGGAGCCGGACAGGGTCACCGCGCGTGATCTGTGTCGGTTGCATCAACTCCGAGACCGGGATCGGCACGCCCGCCTGGATTTGCCGTTTCAATTGCATGCCGATCACCATCGCCGGATCGTGCACGACGTCGACATGAACGGTGACGGTGTGAACACGCGCCATCCGCACGTCGTCAGGCCCGGCGATGGTGCCCGCGGACAGGCGAGTGGTCGCGACGGGGAGTTCGATCACGTCGGAAACTTCGCCACCGATCCGGATCGAAATGGGGTCCATGCCCTTCCCGGTCACCGACAGTACGGCGGTGAAGCGTCCCAGTTCCTGATCGTAATCCAATTGCGTGACCAGGGGTGCGGACGATCCGGACAGGGGAATGATCGGCGGATTGAACCCCGGTATCTCCACATCGCAATCCACCGCAGCGCCGCGAGCAACAAGCGCCGTGCGTACCGCGGCCAACACATCGTCCCGACTCAGCGGACGGCCGGGCCACTCCAGCACCGCGCGATCGGCACCGGAAACGGGTTGCCAGTCCACGCCGTATTGTTTCGCGATGGCTTTTAGTTGCCGTGCTTCGACGATGATCCGGCCGCCCGGCCCAGGACCCGGTCCCAGAACACGGTCGGCGTTGACGCCGGCATCATCGAACAAATCGCGGAGATAAACCTGCTGTCCTTGCAGCGTTGTCATCGTCCGTAACGACGCGGCATGCGCCGGCACAATCGCGCACAGACCGACAAGGAAATAACGGCGTTTCATGGCATCACCGGAGGTTGGTCAAAGTTGACATCATTTCATCGGCCGCGGTGATCACTTTGCTGTTCATCTCATACGCGCGCTGCGCTGTGATCAGATTGGTGATCTCGGTCACGATATTGACGTTGGAGCTTTCGATGAATCCTTGCATCACCGTACCGTAACCGGTGACGCCCGGATTACCCGCGACCGGTGCGCCTGAAGCGGCTGTCTGCAAGAGCATATTGCCGCCTTGTGCTTCGAGTCCGGCTTCGTTCGGAAAGACCGCTATCTGGATCTGGCCAATCGTCGTGGGTGCGGTCTGACCTTGTATGGTCACCTGCACCTGACCGCTGGTATTCACCGTGACGCCCGTCGCCGCCGTGGGAATTTGCAACCCCGGTTGCACGACATAACCGTCGGCCGTGACGATCGTGCCATCCGCCGCGAGACCAAACGTGCCATCCCGCGTATAACCCGTTTCTCCGCTCGGCAACGTGATCTGAAAATACCCGTTGCCCTGAATGGCCATATCCAGCGTGTTCGATGTCTGAGACAAAGTGCCTTGCTCGTTAATCGAATAAATCGCCGCGGTCTTAACACCTAGTCCAATCTGCGCACCGGACGGAACCAGACTTCCGGTATCGGAACTGTTCGATCCAACGCGCCGGAGATTCTGGTACATCAGGTCCTGAAATTCGGCCCGCTGACGTTTGTACCCCGTGGTACTCAGATTGGCGATATTGTTGGATATCACTTCAACATTCGTGTTCTGGGCCTGCATGCCCGTGCCAGCGATATCGAGCGACCGCATGTATCAGTCTTTCGCCGTGAAATTGTTGATTCAGTCTCAGGAGTTGGTTGTCAGGGTCTTGTCGATCGTCGACTGGATCCGATCGTCTTCCGCCTGGATCAATTGAGTCGTGAACTGATAATCCCGCAGGTTGTTCATCATCCGCGTCACCTCAAGAACCGGTGGCACGTTGGAACCCTCCACCACGCCCTGCGTGATCCCGGGCACCGGAACCTGACTCGTTGGCGTATCTGCCCGCAGTAACGTGCCCCCCTCCGCCTGGAGCTTCATCGGGTCGGCAGGCGTCACAACGCCGATCTTGCCAAGCGGCCCATTCTCGCTCGAAACCGTGCCGTCGCCGGTAATGGTGATCTGGGTGTCGCCGGCTCCAATTTGCAACGGATTTCCGTTCGTATCCATTAACGAGTCTCCGGCGAGGTTGCCAATCATTCCGTTTGGTAGCGGTCCGAACCGTCCGTCGCGCGTCAGGCGCGGGCCTCGATCGGTCGCGACCGTGAAATATCCCCCATTTCGCAAGGCGAGATCGAACGGGTTGCCGGTCTGAGTCAACGTGCCCGGCTGCGTATCCCGCCAGGTTGCGCGATCTTGCGTGTAGGCGATCTGTTTCTCGCCTGGCAGAGCGGCACCATTCGGTTGTGGATTCAACCACTCCGAGAATTGAACCCTCGATGCCTGAAACCCGGGGGTGTTGACGTTGGCGAGGTTCATCGCGGTGACCTCGATCGACCGTTCCTGGGCCATGAGATGAGAGGCGGCGACGAGGCTGGCGATATTCATGGATCAAGACCCGTGTTTCAGATGATTGGTCGTCAGCAAGCCTCGTGCCAGGTCTGGCCACGACTGGAGACGCGGGGGATCCAGGAAGCAGCATTCCCGGCGCCCAGGCACGAATTGCCGATTGGACCTTTCGTGCCGGGCCTTAGCCGTTCATTAAACTTTCCGCGGCACTCTCCGCGCCATGAGCGGGAAAACCAAAAGCGGAAAACCGGAAAAGTCTGACGAGCCCGAGGCGACGAGTGACGACGCCGTCCCCGAAAAGAAGAAAGCGGGAGGCAAGAAGAAGCTGATTCTTCTCGCCGCGCCCGTCTTGCTGATCGCGGGACTTGCCGGTCTCTGGTTCAGCGGCGTTTTGCCTGGACTTCTCGGCATGCGCCATACCGAAAAGGCTGGGCAGGAAGCGGCCAGACCCGAGATGCCGGTGTTCGTCGACCTGCCTGATATGATCGCCAATCTCGCCGGGCCACCGGCCAAACCGTCCTACGTTAAATTGCAGGCCCGGTTGGAGCTGTCGAAACAAGACGACGTCGACAAGGTCAAACAGTCGATGCCCAGGCTGCAGGACATGTTTCAAACTTATTTAAGAGAGATGCGGCCTGACGAACTGCGTAATTCAGCCGGAATTTACCGTTTGCGCGAAGAACTTCTGGGGCGGGCCAATGTCGCGCTCGCGCCGGTTCGGGTCAACGACGTGCTGTTCACGCAACTGCTGATCCAGTGAGCGGTACCGGCGATCCCGTTGTGGTGGAAGACGGCCAATCCGACGAGGATCTGGCCGCCGCATGGGGCGCTGAAACCGAGGAAGCCAGCGGCGAAACCGGTCAGTCGGCGCGGGTTCTCAATCAGGCCGAAATCGACAGCTTACTTGGCTTTGACGCGGGACCCGCGGGTAACGAAGCCCGTACGGGAATGCAGAGGATCATCAGTTCGGGCCTCGTTTCATACGAGCGTCTGCCGATGCTGGAG
>JBEKGV010000235.1:0-6670 GCA_050012615.1 Acetobacteraceae bacterium
TAGAAAAGTGCCATCATGATTCCGACAAGAAGGTGAAAGCCCGTTTGAAACAGCGGACTGTCTGGGGCCGGCGCTCCGGATCGCGACCATGCCGATGCGATCCCGATTGCCTCAAACAGCCCCGAACACCACGATGAGAGAAGTCGCAGCAGGCCGCCCTTCGCCGTGGCGAGCGGAACCAGGTCCGCCGCTTTCAGCGCGAGCGTGTTGAGCGCGATCGCCGCGCCTCCTGAAATCAGCGCCGGTGTCAGCCGCCTATCGAGCGCTCTCATCGTATCCATGGATACAGAAGACGTCGCCGCTTCAAAGATATTCCATCGAGCGGCAAAAATGGTCGAAGGCGCGGTATTCCCGGAAATCTGAATTTTCCGGCGGAATAATCCGACGCGCCGGTCGTCATCGTCAACCAAGGCAGTTTGCTACCACAAGGGAATGCAAAATCATGGTCGAACGGACGCTTCCACCAGCAGGCCTCATCGCCCTCGCCGCCGCCTTGTGCCTTTTTCAGTCGATCCGCGCCGGAGCGGAGGACCCAGTGAACTCCGCGCCGGGGCTCGTTTCCGGCGTCCACGCCGACATCTGCTCGGTCGGACAATATCCCGGCGAAGCGCCTTTCCTGAGGGAAAACGCCGCCGCGATGAGCACCATGATGGCTGGCATGAACGTCAGGCCCACAGGCGATGTCGACGCGGACTTCGCGGCCATGATGATACCCCACCATCAAGGTGCGATCGACATGGCAGTGGCCGAGCTGCGCCATGGCAAGAACGAGCAACTACGTCGTATCGCGCAGGAGATCATCGTCGATCAGCAGCAGGAAATCGTCGCGATGCGCGTGGCGCTCGGCCAGAAGCCGCCACCTTCGGCGCCGGCGCCGACTCAGGTTCCCGCCGGCGCCTCGCCAAATGTTTCCGAACCGGCCAGCACGTTCTCGCCGCCGGAACCGATGTCCATGTCCCCGTCAACGAAGACGCGATAGGAGCGACTTTTCATGAAACGACGTCATCACTCAGGCGTGCTCGCGACCACGATACTGGTCTGCTCGTTACCAGCCTGGGCTGGTCAGGCTCCCGGCGCCGCCGGCGATCCGAATATTCCTGTCAGCCATCGTGACCGCGTCTACGCGGCGGAACAGTTCTCCAACACCGTCTCGGTCACCGATCCGTCCGACAACAAGCTCCTCGGCCTCATTCGATTGGGCGATCCGAGCCCTACCAATTTCAGCCCGTTGTACAAAGGGCAGGTCCTTGTGCACGGGATGGGCTTCTCGCCCGATCACAAGACGTTGGCGATCGTTTCGATCGGCTCGAACTCCGTTACCTTTATCGACACCGGCACGAACGCGGTGAAGCACACGACCTATGTAGGACGCGCTCCCCACGAAGCGTTCTATACCCCGGACGGCAGCGAGGTCTGGGTGACGGTGCGCGGCGAAAATTACGTCGACGTTCTCGACGCAAGGACCTTCGAAGAAAAGACCCGCATCGTGACCCCCGCCGGACCCGGCATGCAGATTTTTTCGCCCGACGGAAAATACGGCTACGTCTGTTCCTCCTTCAATCCAGAGGTCGACGTCGTGACGGTCGCCGATCACCAGATTGTCGCGCGCGTGCCGCAGGCGAGTCCGTTCTGCCCCAACATCGCGGCGACGCCGGACGGAAAGCAGGTCTGGTTCACGCTAAAGGACACCGGCAAAACACAGGTTTTCAACGCACAGCCTCCGTTCGACGTGATCGCGACGCTCGATACCGGTCCCATCACGAACCACGTGAACTTCATCCACAACGCCAATGGCATATTCGCCTACGTCACGGTCGGCGGCCTCAACGAGGTGAAGGTCTTTCGCACCGACAACTTCGCACAGATCGCGACCATTTCGGTGGGCAGCCTACCGCACGGCGTCTGGCCTTCGGGAGATGGCACGCGGATTTATGTCGGCCTCGAGAATGCCGATGCCCTGGTGGCGATCGACACGACCACCAACAAGGTCGTCGGCACCATCCCGATCGGCCAGGCGCCTCAGGCGATCGCCTATGTCCCGAATGCGGTGATGGAAGGTGATGGCACGCAGAACCTGCAACCGCTCGGCCTCGCCGGCAGTGCGGCGCACCTGGCGCTGGAGACGACAACGCGGCCGGCGAAGCCGGCGACCAGCGTCGCCCTGTTCGATCAGGGATTGATCCAGATCGTCCAGGCCTCGGTCACCGGCCTCGAGCCAAAGAAGCCGTATCTTCTGGGCCTTACGAACAGTCCCACAGGCACCGGCGAGATCCAGCCTCTCGCCGCGTTCATGAGCAATCCGGCCGGGGCCGCGATCGTCGATGCCGCGGGTCCGATCCGCCAGATCGTGCAGGGCGATGCGAAGGTGGAGCGCCGCTATCTTGTCATCGCCGAAGGGACGGTCGCCCAACCGGGCAAGGTCGTCCAGCGTCAGGCTCGCTGACGTGGGACGCCGCCTGCCGGGCCGCGACCTCCTCGCCGGTGTTACCTCCAGGACCAGCGATCATGAGTGACATGGCAAGTATCATCGAGCCGATCATCCCGGCGTTGCGCCGCTATGCACGCGGTCTGATGCGGGACCGCTGGGCGGCCGACGATCTCGTGCAGGACTGCCTGGAGCTTGCCATCGGCCGCTGGCATCAGCGCCACGCCGACGGCAATCCGCGCGCCTGGGTGTTCGCTATTTTCCATAATCTCTTCAGGACGAGGATGCGCCGCATGGCCCGTCGACCGCTTCACGTCGCGATCGAAGACACCGACGAGTCCGCGCTCACGGTCGGCGCCTCGCAGGATCAGCAACTGCACTATCGGGAGGTGCTGGACGCTCTGGCGCAACTGCCCGAGGAGCAGCGTTCCGTGCTGCTCCTGGTGACGGTCGAGGACGTTTCTTACGCGGATGCGGCCAAAGTCCTCGACGTTCCGATCGGCACCGTGATGTCGCGCCTGTCGCGGGCACGAGCCCGGCTTTCGGACATCATGAGTGGCGAGCCGGTGCCCGCCGTGACACAGCCAGTACTACGGAGGGTGAAATGACCATGAATCCTATCACCGAGGACGACCTGCACGGCTTCGTCGATCAACGGCTTGAGCCAAAGCGACTGGCGGAAGTGCGCGCCTACCTGGCAGAACATCCCGAGATTTCCGCGAGGATCGCGGGGTACGCGGAGCAACGGGAGACCCTCCGTGCCGCGCTTGCCCCGATCGCCGAAGAGCCGCTGCCCACGCACCTCAATCTCGCGCGCATGATCGAGACGCGGCGGCACCCGAGGCCTGTTTCTCCCTGGTGGCTTTCGGCCGCGGCCGGTGTCGCGCTCGCGTTGTTGGGCGGCGCCGGCGGTTGGTCCCTGAAAAGCCTGGCGGAGCGGCCCACCAATGGCGTCGCATCCCTCGCGCTGGAGGCGGCGGACAGCTACGTCGTCTTCGCGCCCGACCGCACCCGTCCGATCGAGCTCCGCGCAACGGACCGCGCGGAGCTGGTGGCATGGGCGGGGCAACGTTTGGGACATCCGGTCGCCGTCCCGGATCTCTCAGGCTCCGGTTATCGGTTCATGGGCGGCCGCCTGGTCGCGACCGAGCACGGACCGGCGGTGCTTTTCATGTATGACGACGACCATGGGACGCGGCTGGTGATGCTGACCCGGCCGATGGAGACCGAGCAAAACGCGAAGATGTCGCCGCTCACCCGTGGCGCCATCAATGGGTTCGCCTGGGCCGATCATGGTATAGGCTACAGCCTCGTCGGTTCGCCGCCGCCCGAAGCTCTCCACCCGATCGCCGATGAGGCGCGTCGCCAGATCGCGCACGACGCCTGATCCGGGTCGGAATCGCGCCACACTTGTAACTCTCACCGTTTCGAGTTCCGGCCCTAAGTTCACTTCGTGACCAACAATCACCCGACGAGGTGAAGTGAACGCCCTGCTCCACCCCCCGGACGGATGCTCTTCGCGGTCGGCGGTACAATGGTATGCGCGGCAAGAAATGGAGAGAACGATGACAGACGTCGTGACAGATGAACCCGGAGCCCCCAAGGTCGTCGGTCGGAACACCTTCCAGGCCGAGCTGGACGCATTGCGCGTTCGGGAGAAGGCGCACATGCGCCAGGGCGATGCCATCGCGGCCGCCCGCCGACGGCTCCCCATGGTCGAGGTGGACGGTGCGACAACGCTCATCGGCGAACACGGGGCGGTACCGCTGTTGGATGTGTTCGAGGGGCGCCGGCTGCTCATCGCCTATTATTTCATGTGGCACGCCGGCCACCCCGCGCAGGAGCAGTGCGAGGGGTGCACCCTTTACACATCGCAGGTTCGCGAGTTGTCGTTCCTGCATTCCCGTGACGTCACATATGCCACGTTTTGCCAGGGTCCGTACGAAGAGGGCGCCCGGTACCGCGACTTCATGGGTTTTCAGATGCCTTGGTATTCGGCTCCTCGGGAGTCGCTCGAGACTCTCCTGGTTGGACGCCGGGTGGGCAGGATGCACATCGTTTGCTACCTGCGTCGGGGATCCGATGTCTTCGAGACTTACTGGACCACAAGTCGCGGCGTCGAGGTGATGGGCAATAGCTACCCGTTGCTCGACCTGACCGTCTACGGGCGGCAGGAGAGGTGGGAGGACTCGCCTTCCGGCTGGCCGCGACTGCCGAAAGGCGAGCACACTTACCGTACCGATGGACGTCCCATCGTCCAGTGGCCTCGCCTGAAGGCCGGGTATTCCGACGACCTGGAAGCCGGCGGGCACTGAACGCAGTCCGTTCCGGGAAGCGCGACCGACCGGACGGGTCCGTCTCCGCGGGTCGGTCAAAACGTCCTGACTCGTGGCCGGGTGCCGGCGCGCCGATTTAACGGAACACCATCTTGTGCGATATTCGCGCGATCGTGACAGTCCTATCTCGCCGGCGTCAGGCGCCGCCTCGACCTGCGGAGGCTGCCTGACAGGGCGCTTTCAGCCGGTCACATGTGGAGAAATTTTGTATGCCAGGCGGAGACGGCCGGGACTCTCGCCCCGGCCGTGCCGTTACGTGCTATCCGAGCGTGACTTCGGCCTCGATCACTTCCAGGTCGGCGGTCATGACCATGCCCTTGGTTTCCGGGCCCAGGTAAACCGAGATGATATAGACGACCAGCGCTCCCATCGAGCCGTACATCATCGGTTTGGCGAATCCCATGCCCTGGTTCACCGCGAAGTAAGTCAGGATCGGCGCGACCGCCGCTCCCCAGACCGCGCCCTGGTGATAAATGAAACCGGCGGCGGTGGCTCGTACCTCGGTCGGGAAGCGTTCCGACAGCCAGCCGGGGTTCAGAGCATCCTTGCCGCTGAAGAAACAAATGAACAGCAGGAAGAACCCAAGGAATAAGACGTGATCGGTCTGCAAGATATACAGCGGAATGAGGAACAAGGCGATGATCGTGGGGATCATCAGCGCCCATCGCCGTCCGACCTGCTCCGACACCGCACCCCAGAAGCTGCACGCGAGGAACGTGAGGATGTTGCCCCAGAACACCGGGACCGCCACCTGGGACGGCGTCCAGCCCAGTTCTTTTGTCAGATAGGTGCCGAGCATGGCCCAGACCGCGTAATAGGTGCAGAAGTTCGCGGCCATCCACAGGCAACCCGTGAGGGTGTTGTACAGATATTTGCGCTTGAAGATGGCGAACAGTGGCAGAGTGACCTGCTTTTGCGTCGCGTTCTGGATCTTCTTGTTTTCCTTCCAGACCTCGGGCTCTTTCACGTATGCGCGGATCCAGACGCAGGCCAGGGCCGGCAGCACGCCCAGGATCAGCATCCCGCGCCACCCGTAGCCCTTATGCCAGGCCTCCAACGGTCCATACAGAAAGCCGTAGGCCAGGCCGGACAGTGCGAAGCCCAACCCCCAGGATCCTTGCAAAACCCCGGACATCAGCCCGCGAGACCGCGACGGCCAGGACTCCATCGCCAGCGCCGCGCCGGCCGGCCATTCCGCCCCCATGCCGATGCCCAACAGCGCCCGGATCACGAACAGGAAGGTAAAGCTGGGCGAGAAGCCCGCGAGGAAATTGCAGATGGAATACCAAAGAATGGAGATCATCAGCGGCGCCCGGCGCCCCATCCGGTCGGCCAGCCAGCCGGATGCCGTCGCTCCACCCAGGCGCATGACCAGCGTGACCGAAAAGATCGCGGTCACGCTGATCAGCGGAACCCCGAACTCCTGCGCGATCGGCGCCATGATCAGAAGGAAGACGGTGAAGTCGAAGGCGTCGAGCGTCCAACCCATCCAGGCGGCGCAATAGGCGTACCATTGGTCCTTGGTGGGCTCTTTCCACCACGGAACATCTGTCGTTTGTCGGGCAAATCCTGACATTTATCCAAACTCCCTACTTGTGGCCTGCCTGTGTTGGGTGGGTTTTATGTAGTCCCACTTGGAATGAGCCTATCAGCGAGTGCAAGCGGGATGCAACTGGTCGCGGTGGGAGGCCGGTGGGGGTTTCACTGGCGCCGGTGGCGCGATGCGGTTCTGGAGATTCACAATCCGTTCGCGATTAGATTTGGCAGCATGAGCGTCGCCAGCAAAGCGACCGTGGCGATTACGTATTGAAATTGATCTTCGACACCAAGCTGTACCAGTCGCCACCAGGACTGCGAAATCAAGGCGATCACCGCTGTGTTGACGCCGTAGGTGACGGCAGTGAGCCGC
>JBEKGV010000236.1:0-8094 GCA_050012615.1 Acetobacteraceae bacterium
CTCCGATGTTCATTTCGTCGTAGATCTTCAACGTCTCGATGGCGACGGCAGCCGGCACCGGGTGTCCGGAGTAGGTGAAGCCATGTCCGAAGGTGCCGATCTCATTGCTTTCTTTAGCGAGGCCATCGAACACGCGCTGGTTCACCATCACCGCGCTGATCGGCAGGTAGGACGCCGACAACGCTTTGGCACAAACCAAGATGTCGGGATGGATGTCGAGCGTCTGGCTGCCCCAGTAATTCCCCGTGCGCCAGAAGCCGCAGATCACTTCGTCGGCCACCAGCAGCACGTCGTATTTGCGCAGTACCGCCTGGATCTTTGGGAAATACCTCGCGGGCGGAACGATCACGCCGCCGGCGCCCATGATCGGTTCGGCCCACATCGCCGCAACCGTGTCCGGACCTTCCTTCAGGATCGTTTGCTCCAGTTCGCCTGCGAGCCGCGTGGCGTAATCTTCCTCGGATTCACCTGGGTTCGCGCCGTGGTAGTGATGCGGCGTGGCGGTGTGGATGAAACCCGGCAACGGCACATCGAAGCTGCGATGATTGACCGCCAAACCGGTCAACGACGCGGAACCGATCGTGATGCCGTGATACCCCTTCAACCGTCCGATGATCTTTTTCTTCTTCGGCCGGCCCAGTGCGTTGTTGAGGTACCAGACCATTTTGATGGCGGAGTCATTGGCCTCCGAGCCGGAGTTCGCGAAGAACACCTTGCTCATGGGCACCGGCGCACGCTCGATCAGCATCTCCGCGAGATCGATCATGGGTTCGTGCGATTTGGCGGCGAACGCGTGGTAGAACGGCAGCTTGCGCATCTGCGTGACGGCGGCCTGCACCAGGCGCTCGTTGTCGAAGCCGAGCGCGGCACACCACAGGCCGGCGACGCCTTCGATATATTCCTTGCCGGTATCGTCCCAGACTCGCACGCCCTTGCCGCGCGAAACCACGATCGGGCCGACTTCGAGATGGGTTTTCAGATCAGTATAAGGATGCAGAACGTTCGCGATGTCGCGCGCGGCGGCGGAATTGGCGCCAAAAGGCATGGGAGGGGCCATTGAGATGCGCTCCGGGAATTTGCCGCGTGATCCTAACGCGTTCGCACGCCAGCCCACAACTTGACCCCGCCGAGGGTGCGATGTCACGAATCGGCGAAACGGGAGGGCGTGTCCATGCCGGTTGATCCGCAAATCCAGGTGCTGCTCGAGATCCGGGCGAAATTGCCGCCGTTGCATACGCTGTCGGTCGCCGATGCTCGCGCGCAGATGGCGGCGCGGGAAATTCCCGGGTTGCGGAAACCCGAGGTGGGATCAGTGGTGAACCGCGATATGCAGGGGCCGGGGGGATCGCTGCCGTTGCGGGTTTACGCACCAAAGGGTGACGGGCCGTTTCCGCTGATGGTGTTCTTCCACGGCAGCGGCTTCGTGGTGTGCGATCTGGATACGCATGACGCCATGTGCCGCAATTTGTGCGCCGGTGCGAACTGCGTGGTTGTTTCAGTGGACTACCGGCTTGCTCCCGAGCACAAATTTCCCGCCGCGCCCGACGATTGCCTCGCCGCCACGCGTTGGGTCGCACAGAATGCGTCGACGCTGCACGGTGATGCCGGCCGGATATTTGGTTCTGGAATCATTACGTCCGCTCTGCCGGAGACGGGGTTCATCCGCACGCGTCCCCGCTGCGGGCCGCGACTTTGGCCGGGTTGCCTCCGGCGCTGGTGATGACGGCGCAATACGACCCGCTGCGTGACGAAGGCGAATATTACGCCGAAGCGTTGCGCAAGGTTGGCGTCCCGGTCGAGATGAAACGATGGGACGGAATGAACCATGGGTTCCTGTTCCTCCCCGGCGTCGTCGACAAAGCCACCGAGGCCATGGACGAAGCCTGCGCATGGGCGCGCCGCGCGTTCGGCAACTAACTTTGCCGCGACTACCAGGTCCGCTTGCCATTTGGCAGGCGGGGGGGAAAGGTCGGCCATGAAACCAGGGAGGTCCGCGATGAATATGTTCAATCTCACCGGCAAGGTCGCCGTTATAACCGGCGGCAATGGCGGCATTGGACTCGCGATGGCCGAGGGCATCGCTTCGCTTGGCGCCAACATCGTCATCGCCGGCCGCGACACCGACAAGGCAACCGCCGCGCTGGCCGGATTGCGAAAAATGGGTGTCAAGGCCGAATTCGTCTCCGCCGATGTCACGCGAAAAGCCGCGTGCCAGGGGTTGATCGCGGACGCGGAGCGACACTTCGGCCGGGTGGACATCCTGGTGAACAACGCCGGCACGTCGATCCGCAAAATGCCGCAGGATTATACCGAGGAGGAATGGCACCACGTCATGGATACCAATCTGACGAGCGCTTTCCTGTGCTCGCAGGCCGCCTGGCACGCGATGAAGAAAGTCGGCGGCGGCAAGATGATCAACATCGGGTCGATGATGTCACTGTTCGGCGCGCCCTATGCGACGCCCTACGCCAGTTCCAAAGGCGGCATCGTCCAAATGACCCGTGCCCTCGCCACCGCCTGGGCGAAGGACAACATCCAGGTCAACGCTGTGCTGCCAGGCTGGATCGATACCGATCTGACGAAACGGGCCCGCCAGCAGGTGCCTGGGTTGCATGAAAGTGTGGAGAAACGCACGCCCGAAGGCCGCTGGGGGACACCGCGGGACATGTCCGGTGTGGCAGCGTTTCTGGCCAGCGAGGCGTCGAATTTCGTAACGGGAACTGCGATCCCTGTCGACGGCGGATTCTCCATTGGGATGTGATGCGCTCCCGCTTTCAGGGCGGCACCTTCGATCGGCAGCGCAACAATCTGCCTGAGAAGTAGTCTGACACGGCGCGGAGCCGTGCGGACGGCGAATCAGGTCCCCTGCTTATAGGCCGTTATATTCGCGAGATGTTTATTCAGTTCGCGCTCGTTCTTCGCGTTGTTTTTGACCTTGACGATAGCGGCATCCAGCGGCGTCAGCAGGATTTTCTTGGCGGCGGCGACCTTTTTCGCGTCGCTCTTGGCGTTGAGATCGAAATCATCCTCGGCGATCACGTCGCGATACTGGTCGACGGCGTCGACGATAGCTGACGTGGCATCGATCAGCGCAAGTATCTGGTCCTCAAGCTCGTTTCGCGCCTTGTCGAACTCTCCCCAAACCTTGTTTTCCGCCTCTCGGGCCTTGATGATCGCGCCCTTCGGCTCAGGGATTTTCCCCTTGTCACCGATGATTTTCTTCGCGCCCGCGACAGCCTTGTCCCATCCGGGTACAATCTCGGCCATTCCCACACCTCCGACTGGCTCATATCACATCCGAGCCCAATTCCGAGCCAGAGCGCAACAAAAATCTTCCCGGAACACCGCCGGTCAGTGGTTGATTCCATTGGTATCAGACCCATCCCATCGACCGATCAACCGCTTTGGACCAGGCCTTCGTCATCGCTTCACGCCGGTCCGCGTCCATCGTCGGTTGCCACGTCTCCGCCACTTCCCAGTTCGCGCGCAGATCATCGAGCCCATTCCAGTATCCGACCGCGAGCCCGGCGGCATAAGCGGCACCCAACGCCGTCGTCTCTAACACGCGAGGCCGCACCACTGGCACGTTCAGCATGTCCGCCTGAAACCGCATCAGCAACTGATTGACAACCATCCCGCCGTCGGCTCGCAACGACCGCATTGGAATTCCGGAATCCTGTTCCATCGCGCGCACGACCTCCAGGGTCTGGTAAGCGACGGCCTCCAGCGCAGCACGTGCGATATGGCCGGCGGAAGCGAAGCGAGTGAGGCCAGCGATGATCCCGCGCGCATCCGCGCGCCAGTGCGGGGCGTAAAGTCCGGAAAACGCCGGTACGAAATACACGTCGCCGTTATCGGGCACCGACGCCGCCAGCGTCTCGACCTCCGAACTGGACCGGATGATCCCTAGATTATCGCGCAACCATTGCACCAGCGCTCCGGCGATCGCGACCGAACCCTCCAGTGCATAAGTCGTCGGCGCCTCACCAAGTTTTGCCGCCACGGTGGTCACCAGCCCATGCTTTGACGGCACCGGCACGGTGCCCGTGTGCATCAGCAGGAAGCACCCGGTGCCGTAGGTATTCTTCGCCTCACCCGGCTCAAAACACGCCTGTCCGAGCAACGCCGCTTGTTGGTCGCCCAGAATTCCCGCGATGGGCACACCGGCGAGTTCACCTCGCGCCGTGCCGTGGACCGCCGAGGAGGCCACGATCCGCGGCAGCACCGCACGAGGAATGCCGAACGTTGTCAGCAGCGACTCGTCCCAGTCCAACGTTGCAAGATTCATCAATTGCGTGCGGCTCGCGTTGGTCACGTCGGTGACGTGCAGTCCGGTCAGGTGCCACATCAGCCACGCATCGATCGTGCCGAACGCGAGGTCACCGTCGCGCGCGGCCTGTCGCGCCGCCGGCACGTGATCCAGTAGCCAACGCAGTTTCAGTCCTGAGAAATAGCTCGCCAACGGCAATCCGGTCCGTTCGCGAAACCGGTCCTGGCCTCCATCGCGGGAAAATTCGGCGACCAGATCCTCGACGCGGGTATCTTGCCAGACCAACGCGTTGTGCACCGGCCGCCCAGTACGTCGGTCCCACAACAAAGTGGTTTCCCGCTGGTTGGTGATCCCCACCGCCGCGAGGTCGGCCGGAGTCAATGACGCTTCACGCAACGCTTCCTCGATCACGGCATGAACGGAAAACAGAATTTCCTCGGGGTCATGCTCGACCCACCCCGGCTGGGGAAACAGCTGCCGGTGTTCCCGTTGCGCCATCGCCACGATGTGCCCGGCGCGATCGAATACGATGAAGCGGCTGGACGTCGTGCCCTGATCGATCGCGCCTACGTAACGGGTCATCAGCCGCTTGCCTCCCGGTTTACAGGCGCAGCGCCATCGTCACCTCATCGCCGCGCGCGTTTTCGGCCACGAAACCGAGTTCGCGCACCAAATGCAACATCCGTGTGTTGTCCCGCAAAACCGACCCGATGATTTTCTCCAGCCCGCGCTCTCGCGCGAGTGTGATAATCCGGTGCATCAGGGCGGTGCCCAGTCCGTGGTGATGAAGGTCGCTGCGGACGAGGATGGCGAATTCGCCGCTGATATTGTCGGGCTCAGTATAAAGCCGGACGACTCCCAGAGGCAGCTCATCGCCGTCGCGGAACCCGATCAGCGCGATTTCGCGATCGTAATCGATCTGGGTCAGCCTGATCAGCAGCGCGCCGCTGAAATCGCGCATCGCCCCATGGAAGCGAGCGCGGATGTCCTCCGGCGAGACCGACTCCAGAAAGCGCCGGGCGACGGTCGCATCATCGGGTCTGATTGGCCGCAAATGGACCACGGTGCCGTCGCGCAAGTGCTCGGTCGTTTCGAGTTCCCGCGGATAAGGCACGATCGCGGATTGCGGGCGGTGAGCGGGATCGTCCAGCCTGACCCGCGCATCCACGGCGATGACCCCGCCGGCGTCCGCCAGGATCGGATTGATGTCGATCTCGAACACTTCCGGATGATCCAGGATCAGCCTCGATACCGAAACGAGCGCACCGGCGATGGCATCGATGTTCACCGGCGGCCGGCCGCGAAACCCCCGCAAGAGCCGGGACACTCGTGTGCGCGCGATCATCCCGCGGGCAAGTTCAAGATCCAGTGGCGGCAGCGCCAACGTTGTGTCGCCTATCGCCTCGACACCGGTGCCGCCCTGACCGAACAGGATGACGGGACCGAAGGTGGGATCGACGCTGGCACCGATAATGAGTTCGAAGGCGCCAGGACGTTGCGCCATCGCTTCGACCGTGAAGCCATCGACGTCCGCGATCCGTTCCAGCATGGATTCCGCCGCGGCACGCACCGCGTCCGCACCGGACAGGTCCAGCACGACCCCGCCCACATCGGATTTATGCAGCGCGATCCGCGATTTTATCTTCAACGCGACGGAGCCGCCCATTTCTTCCGCCGCACGACCCGCCTCCGCCGGCGTCGCGGCGGACAGGACCGGCACGATCGGGACCCCATGCGCGGCGATAAGTTGCTTCGCATCCGCCGAATCCATCCAGGGGCGTTGCGCGGTGTCGATCAATGTCGTCGCGCGCGGCAGGTCCGTCTCGGGCTCGGCGTCCTCTCCCTGAGCCGGGACACGTAGCATCAGGCGCTGGTTGCGAGCAAACTCGGCGAGCTCCGCGCAGCCGCCAATCGCACTTTCGATCGTGTCGAAGGCCGGGATGCCAGCCTCCCCAAACCGCGTCCGGATGGCCTCGCCGTGATTCGCGGTCAGCCAGCACGCGAGCAAATTGGGGGCGCCGAATTTCGCCCGCTTCGCCCATGCCGCGAGCAGCCCGTCGGCGCCTTCGCCTGGCGAGGAAACGCCGGTCGGACAGTTCAGTGCCAGTATCGTATCGATCCCGGGTTCCACCAGCAGAGCGGACAACGCTGCCTCATATCGCTGCGCGCCGGCGTCGCCGACGATATCGACCGGATTGGCGTGCGACCAGGTCGGCGGCAACACGGCATCGAGAGCCGCGATCGTGGTCTCGGACAGCGCCGCCATCGTGCCGCCCGCGTCCAGCCACGCGTCGGTGGCCAGCACGCCAAATCCGCCGCCATTGGTCAGGATCGCAACCCGCTCTCCGCGCCTCGGGCTGATGGCGCGAGACAGCGTCTCGGCGGCCGAAAACAAGTCGCCCAATCCCTTGACCCGCACCAGTCCGGCCCGCCGGAATGCCGCGTCGTAGACGGCATCCGATCCCGCCAGCGCACCTGTGTGAGACCGGGCCGCGGCCGAGGCGGCGGGATGGCGTCCCGACTTCACCACGATCACAGGCTTGCCACGTGCGGCGGCGCGAGCGGCGCTCATGAACTTCCGCGCCGACGTCACGCTTTCGACATAAAGCAACACCGCCTTTGTTCCGGGATCGGTGGCGACAAAGTCCAACAGGTCGCCGAAATCGACGTCAGTCATATCGCCGAGCGAAATGACATAGCGGAATCCGACAGCGTGTGCGTAACCCCAGTCCATCAGCGCGGCCGCCACGGCGCCTGACTGCGTGAAACACGCGATACCGCCGTCACGTGCCGGGACCGAACTGAAACTGGCGTTTACCCCGGCACCCGGCGCCACGATGCCCAGGCAATTGGGGCCAATGACACGCATCATCGCTGGGCGCGCGGCGTCCAGCATGGCGTGACGCAGGGTCATCCCGGCCTCGGCGTCGCCTTCACCGAACCCGGCCGTGATCACGACCGCTCCGGCGCAGCCCCGCTTCGCCAATTGGCCAATCAGACCAGGCACCGTGTTGGGCGGCGTGGCGATGACGGCGAGGTCGGGGTCCTCGGGCAGCGCATCGACGTCCCGAAACACAGGCAGACCGTCGATCTCGGTCTCGCGCGGATTGACCGGCATGAGCGTTCCGGAAAACCCAGCCGCACGCATGTTCGCCAATACCAGATGCCCGACCGCGTTCGGCCGGCTCGAGGCACCGATCACCGCGACACGGCGAGGCGCCAGAACACGGTCAAGATTGCGGATTGTCATGGTGTCACCTCACAGCGTGATGCGACCTCCCATAGCGCGGCTCGATAGGGGAGGCATGGCAAGGAAGCAAGTGAAACCTCGACGATGTCCCAGCTTGCGACGTCACGTCTGGACCGTCCCCACGGGTTCGGCCCAAACTGCCGCCGAAACCAATGAGGGAGACCTGGCATGACGGGACGCTTCGCCGGCCGCGGTGCCGTCATCACCGGCGGCGTATCGGGTATTGGCGCGGGGATCGCGGCGCGTCTCGCCGCCGAAGGGGCGCGGTTGAGCCTTTGGGATATGGATGAGCCCGGCCTCGCCAAATCCAACGCCATCCACACGGTGGTTTTGGATGTCACCGACCCGGATGCGGTGCACCGCGCCGCCTCGGATACCGTCGCCGCGCTGGGCACGATCGACATACTGGTTACCTCCGCCGGGATCACCGGTCCTAATGTGTCGACGTGGGAGTATCCGGTCGCGGCCTGGGACCGAGTGATCGATGTCAATCTCAAGGGAGTTTTTTATTGCAACCGGGCGGTCGTGCCATTCATGCGAACACAAAACAGTGGACGGATCGTTAATATCGCCT
>JBEKGV010000237.1:0-6637 GCA_050012615.1 Acetobacteraceae bacterium
GCGCTCACGATCGCAAGGTCGTTCTGATCGTCGATCACTATGTTCCTCAGCCGGATCGAGATGCCGGTTCGTGCGCCATCGTCGCCGTCATCCGCGCGCTGCTGTCAACTGGGCTGGTGGTGAAGTTCTGGCCGTTCAACTTGTACAAAACCCCCGTCTACACCGAGATCTTGCAGGACATGGGTGTCGAGGTGCTGTACGGACCGCATCAGACAACGCTCTCCGCGTGGCTCAAAGTGAACGGCGCGGACCTCGATATCGTCGTGCTGAGCCGGCCCGACGTGGCTGAGATTTGCCTGCCGATGGTGCGGGCCGGCACGGCGGCGCGCATCGTTTATTACGGCCACGATCTGCATTTCCGCCGCATGGCGGCACAGGCCGAGGTCAGTGGAGATGAACGTCTGCGGTGGGAGGCCGGCGTTATGAAGAACCTCGAACTCAGGATCTGGCGCGACGCCGACGTCGTGCTCTATCTGTCCGAGGAGGAAGCCGACATCGTGCGTGACCTGGCTCCCTCGGTCACGGTTCGCGCCGTCGTTCCCTATGCGTTCGAGGAGCGGGAACAGGCCAGCCAGCCTCACCAGCACGCCCCCCAGCCTTCCCCGCACGCCCCCCAGCCTTCCCCGCACGCGCCCCAGCCTTCCCCGCACGAAGGTGACGACTTATGGATTGTCTTCGTCGCGGGATTCGGACATCCCCCCAACGCCGACGGTGCCGCCTGGTTCGTGCATGAGGTGCTGCCGTCGATCGTCGCCCGTTTACCGGCGGTACGGCTGGCGATCGTGGGCTCGAATCCGTCGCCGGTCGTCGAGGCCCTGTGCGGTCGGAACGTCAGTCTGTTCGCGAACGTGACCGACGCCGAACTGCTTGCGTGGTATCGGCGCGCGACAGTCGCGGTGGTGCCGTTGCTGGCGGGCGCCGGGGTCAAGTTGAAGACGGTCGAGGCGCTTTGGCACGGCGTGCCCGCCGTGCTGACGCCAGCCGGAGCACAGGGATTGCCCGATATCGACAGCGTGGTGCCGGTTGAGACCGAACCTGCCGCCTTCGCCGCCGCCGTGTGCGATCTGCTGACCGACCGCGCGCTTTGGCGACTGCGGAGCGTCGCCGAAACCAAATACGCGCGGGAGCGATTTGGCGCGGCAGCGCAGCGGCGATCTCTGCTCAGTGCGCTGGACATCGACGCGCCTCATGCTTCCAGCGACGTGATGAAGTCGTCGATTTCCGACGCGGCTTCCGTCGTCGGCGCGAGCGGAGGCACGGCAGCCGTTTCGGTGGCGGCAGATTGCCAGACCGGCTCACCGATCACCGTCTCGATGACCTCCAGCAGCGTTCGCCGCTCGATCGGCTTGCTGACATAGGCGTTCATTCCCGCCGCGAGATAACGCTCCCGATCGCCGGACATCGAATTGGCGGTGAGGGCGATGATTGGTACCGCCGCTTCGGGCGGCGGCAGAGCCCGAATAGCCGCCGTCGCCTGAAGTCCGTTCATGACCGGCATCATGACGTCCATGAGGATCAGATCGAACCGGGCTTTTCGCGCGGCTTCGACCGCCTCGCCGCCATCTTTGACCATGGTCAGCCGATGACCCCGCAGCAGCCCGCCGATGACCTCCTGATTGATGTCGTTATCTTCGGCGACCAAAATCTCCAGCACGCGCGCACGCGCGGCGTCACCCGCTGGCCGCGGCGGTGCCGTCGGCCGGTCGATCGGCTCGGCGACCGGCACCGTCATTCGCACGGTGAATGTGCTGCCGGCCCCCACTTCGCTGACAAGGCCGATCGTGCCGCCCATGAGCAGGACGAGTTCCCGTGTGATGGCGAGGCCCAGTCCGGTGCCGCCGAAGCGGCGGGTGGTGGAGTCGTCGGCCTGGGAGAAGCGCATGAACAGCCGTTGACGTGCCTCCTCGCTGATGCCGATGCCCTGATCGGCGACGGCCAGAGTGACCGCGACCTGGCCGGGCTCGCGACACTCGCCACGCAGGCGAATGGTCACGACACCAAGCTCGCTGAATTTGATCGCGTTGGAGACGAGGTTGAACAGCACCTGCCGCAACCGCGTCGGATCGATCATGACGGGCGGCGGGATACCATCCGCGACATCGACCTCGATCTCCAGCCCCTTCGCGTGCGCTGTGCCGCGCATCAGATCCACGACGCTGTTCACCACATCGATCAGCGACGAGCCGATCAGTTCGAGTGAAATCCTGCCCGCTTCGAGTTTCGAATAATCCAGGATGTCATTGAGGATCTGCTGCAGCGCGTTGCCGGACCGGTAGATGACATCGCACATGCGCCGCTGCTCCTGATTGAGCTCGGTGTCACCTAGCAACTGCACCATGCCGAGGACGCCGTTCATCGGCGTGCGGATTTCGTGACTCATGGTGGCGAGGAACACGGATTTGGAGCGGTTGGCCTGCTCGGCCGTCCAGCGGGCCTGGCGCTGTTTCGCCTCCACCTGCAGCTGCGCCGTGATATCTCGCGCGGAACCGCGATAGCCCATGAAGGTTCCATCGGTGCCGAACACCGGCGTGCCGCTCAGCGACAACGTCAGCAGACCGCGGTCGGTGCCATAGTCGTAGCGCAGGTCGTGAAACATCTGGTGCGCCGCCAGTGTTTCCCCGCGCCGCGCCATCTCGTGCTCGGTGTCATCCGCGGTCAGTCTGTCGAGTCCGATCAGATCGCCAGGTTCGATCCCGTGATCCCGCGCCTGGGTCGCCACCCGGGTGAAACGTAGATCCTCGCCGGTCTCCCAATACCAATCCGAGGCCGTCGCGACATAATCACGCAAGCGCTGCTCGCTTAGCCGTAAATCACGCAACGCCGATTCGACCTCCCGGGTCCGTTCTCCGACCAGGATCTCGATCCGTCCGCGCCGGCGCAAAACGAGCATCATGTAGCCCGTGAGGTTCATCGTCATCGCCAGGCAACCCGCCAGTACGAGAAGACTCTCCCTCGAAGGCCAGGACGACGTGGCTTTCTCCGGCAAATAGGCAAGTCGCCATGTCGTCCTTCCGAGCGGTACGTCGGAAAATTGGCCACCGGCCCGCGCGATGGTTTCAGTCCGTGCATCGGCTCGTTCGCCCGGGTGCAGCAGGTCGGTGTCCGCTGTCGCGCCAAGATCGAATATCCTGATGCCGCGCCAGGCATCTCCCCCGATCGTCGTTCTGATGTGGATACGACCGGCGATCACGCCCCACAACGGCGGGTCACCGTCGCGGAGGCGGGCTCGCGTCACCGCCAGCACCGCGAATATCTGGAGGCCGTCCTTAAGCGGCCTGACACAAAAGCGGTCATTCGGCGTGGTCAGCGCCGGCGTGCCGGCGAGGCACGGGCCGTAGCCCGGCAAGGTGACAAGATCGCGGCCGACTTGTGCATCGGCCGCCTCAGGCAGCACGTCACCGGACACGAAACTGCCCGTGACGCCCGCCAGGCCGGCGCGAACTTGTGCCCAGATCAACTGCCGGATTTCCGGGTTGCGAGCCAGGACCGTGCCGGCGAAGTGCGAGAACACGGTGCGATCGATCGGCCCCGTCGCTTCGACAAGCGCCTCGACGAGCACCATTTCGTCGATGGGCCTCGCGATGCTTCGCCGCAGGTCAGCAAGCCGGTCCGCCGCGGTCGCCTTGAAATTACTCTCCGCCGTGGCGGTTTCGAACGCTCGCCAGGTGCTGAATGCGTAATATGAAAGTGCGACGCCAACGACCGCGACCAGCAGTACCGGGCTGACCGCCCCTTGACGTCGCGGCCACCGTAAGGCCGCACCCGTGGCGGCGATAACACGGCGCATCAAAGGGGCCACTAACGCGATCCCGCGGCGGCCACCAAATTCGCACGGGTCTTCTCGGTATAGTTCCGCAACTTCTCCATGAGGCGCGCGCCGACCTGATCGCCATCGCCCTGAATCTCGTTTTGCAGCACAAGCCGGATCGCCTGCACCAGAGCCGTCGCACCGCGATGCACCTCATCGTGATGGTCGAGCACCAGTTTTGTATTGCCGCTCATGGGCCGTGTCAGTTCCTGCCCGAGAGCGGCCACCGAGGTGATCAGACCATAGCCAAAACTGCCGGCCTGACCTTTGATTTCGTGGAAAATGCGATCCACCTGAGCCCAGATCGTGCCGCGCCCGGCGGCGACGAGCCAGAGCGAGTTGGCGCTGGACTTTTGCATCGCCGCCAACGCGTCATCGAGATCGCGCAACTCGTCCGCCAGCCGCGCGCGGAAATGTTCCAACCGCTGCTCGACTTCGGCGGCGAGTTCCTTTTCCGATGTGACCGGTTGCGCGGGCAGGCTCAGCACCGACCAGATCCGTTCCATCAATTGCGGCAGCGCGATCGGCTTGACCAGCCAGCCGCTGATGTTGAGCCTGCGCGCCGCGGCGATGTCCATCGGTTCTGAGTTCGCCGTCAGCATGATGACCGGGACCTTCAGGGCGCGCTCCGGGCAACGCAGTTCGCGCAGGAACTCCAGTCCGGACATCGGCTCCATCGACCAGTCGCAAATCACCAGATCGATCTTGCGGGTGGCGAACAACCGCAGCGCATCGCGCGCGACGCCGCTTCGCAGAACGTCGCGGCAGCCGCCGGCCATGAGTGCCCCGGCGACCAGCGACCGCATGTTGGGATCGTCGTCCAGCACGAGGACGCACAAGCCGGACAAATTCTGAGCCGCGGATGGGCGGGTTGGGGACATTGGCAGCAGCATGCGAAACGACCTGGGCGAGACCCGGTCAGTTTACGTCCGAACTCCTGAACAACAGGTTAACCGGCCGTCGAACGGCCGCGTCACCAGGGCAATCGCTTGAGCATGGACAAGCCTCAGGGCTCCGCCCTGAAACCCGCCAGGAGGCTCATCGATCCGCTTCGCGGCTCGATCCTGGACCTCCGGCAAAGGCACGCCTTTGCAATCCGTCCCTTGGTTGGGAATGGGAGGGGGCCGACACGGATCTTGCGAGGTCATCGTTGGCGCCCTCCCACTCCCAACCAAAATGAATGGTTCCAAGGGATTGGGCCGCGAAGCGGACCAATGCCCTTTGGCGGGGTTCCAAGGGGCAGCGCCCCTTGGTGGGGTCTCGGGGCGAAGCCCCGGGACTGCTCATGTTCAAGCGATTCCCCGGTCGCGTCACGCGGAGCAATGGTTTGGCCGCGCGCGGTGTGATACAGTGGCCGCCCGATGGACAACTCACTCGAACCGAGACCCCGCTCATGAAATTCGGCCTTTTCGGCGCCGCCACGGCGCAGCGCAACAACAACCCCGACGTCGATAGCGCGGCGGGCTTCAAGGACTACATCGACTACGTCATCGAGGCCGAATCACTGGGCTACGAGGGCGTGTTCATCGTCGAGCACCACTTCACCGGGTTCGGTCAGGTCTCGGCGACATTGAACCTGCTGACCTGGATCGGGGCGAAGACGTCAACGATCCGGCTTGGCACGGCGGTCATCGTACTCCCGTGGCACAATCCCGTGCTGCTGGCCGAGCAAGCGGCGACGGTCGATCTGCTGTCCGGCGGGCGCCTGGATTTCGGCGTCGGCAAAGGCTACCGGCACAACGAGTTCGCCAGCTTCCGCATTCCCATGGCCGAAGCTCAGGCGCGGTTCGAGGAAGCGATCGACATCATCACGAAGTCCTGGGTGTCGAATGAACGGTTCGATTTCCGCGGCAAATTCTGGTCGTTCGATGACATCGTGGTCGAGCCCCCCACGATCCAGCGTCCCCATCCCCCGTTCTGGCAGGGCGCGGGACACCCCGACTCGATCCGCCGGGTGGCGGCGCGGGGGCACAATCTGCTGCTGGATCAGTTCGCCTCGATCGAGGAGACGGTGCGGCGGTTCCACATCTATCGTGACGCGATGATCGAGTATGGGCACGGCTTCGAGCCGCATCAGGCGGGCGTGGCGCGGGCGTTTTTCGTGGCCAATTCGCAGGCGGAGAAGGATGCCGCGATCGAGCGCCGCATGGCCGCGCAACGCCGGCTGCACGACATCAGCCAGATCCCCGGCGGCAATAACACCGCCAGCATCATGGCGTTCTCCGACACGCGCGAGGCGAACGAGGAGGCGACGCTGTTTGGCACCCCGGATGAGATCATCCGCAAGGTCCAGCGACTGCGCGACCAGGGGGTGGAATACATCCTCCTCAACGGCGGCGGCACATCGCGGGAGAACCTGCGGCGGTTCGCGCGTGAGGTAATGCCGCACTTCAAGGGCGAACCGAAGCGCCAGGCCGCGGAGTAGTCCAGGCGCGGCGACGCGACGGGACAATCCCCGCTCTTCATCGTGCTCGGCACCGCCCCCGGCGTCATGCTCTGAACCCCTTCCCTCAAGCCCGGAACAGTCCCCCTCCGCCATGCTCGGGCTCGCCCCGAGCATCCGGCGCCGCTTCTGCCTCCGATGAGTGGTCATACCGACCGGTCGTCGGGTTCGCCCCCCCAGGGAACGGCCACGGAACGGCCAGGGAATGGCCGGGTCAACGATGGGGTGACGGAAAATCATTCGTAGTCACGCCTCGACGATAAGGCGGTGGCCGCGGGGCGCGTCCAGGAGAGAGCCCCGCGAGAAAGGGACCGGAAGAGAAGCGTCGCGCTGCGTGACGCGGAGACAACGTCAAAGGGTTCTGGGGCCCTCATTCCGGGCTCGGC
>JBEKGV010000238.1:0-6631 GCA_050012615.1 Acetobacteraceae bacterium
TGGCGGTCGGGGCGGCCGATTGGTCCGCTCGACGGCGTGCCGGTGACAGTGAAGGACCTGGTGGATCTGGCGGGTTTTCCCACCCGCCGCGGGAGTCGAACCACCTCGACAGAGCCGGTTCCGGATGACGCGCCATTGGTTGCCAGCCTCAAAGCGGCGGGCGCCATTGTACTGGGCAAGACGACGACCACCGAATTCGGGTGGAAATCGCCGGGGGACTGCCCACTGAACGGCATTACCCGCAACCCATGGAACAGCGATTATACGACGGGCGGTTCGTCGTCGGGGGCCGGGGCGGCGGGAGCGGCTGGGTTTGGTCCGTTGCACGTCGGTACCGACGCGGGTGGCTCGGTTCGTATTCCGGCCGCTTGGTGTGGGCTGGTGGGGCTCAAACCTACGTATGGCCGCATACCGCAATGGCCGGCCGGCGTGTTCGCGTCGGTTGCCTGTGCGGGGCCGATGACCCGGACGGTGCGGGACGCCGCGCTGATGTTTTCGGTGATGGCGCAGTACGATCTGCGCGACCCGTTTTGTCTCCCAACCGACGGCCGGGACTGGCGCGATGGGATTGAGGCCGGCGTCGCAAGCCTGACCATCGGCATCCTGCGCCGGCCAGGCTTCGCCGCGCCCGCCGATGCCGACTCGATCGCCGCTGTGGAACAGGCCGCGGGGCTCCTGACCGACGCGGGAGCGTTGGTCGAAGAGGCCGTCGCGGATCTGCCGGACACCAGTGCCGTGTTCTTGCGTGTCTGGGGCGCTGCGCTGTCGCGCGTGGTGGCATCGACACCCACGCAAATGGTGAACCTGCTCGATCCCGGGATGCGCGAGGTCGCCGCCACGCTCGGTGGTATGACGGCGGCCGAGTTCCTGGATGGGGAGGCTCTGCGCGCCCAGGTGGGGCATGCGATGGCACGGCTCCATCAGCGGTATGATTTGTTGCTGTGCCCGACTGTTCCGGCCGGGCCTCCATTGGCCGATGCGCCGACCGAGGATCCTGTGCGTGCGCTCAGCACGGCATGGGCGCCTTGGACGTACACCTTTAATTTAAGCCGGCAGCCGGCGATCACCGTGCCCATGGGCGCCCGAGCGAATGGTTTACCCAACTCGGTACAGATCGCGGCGGCGCAGTTCCGCGACGATTTGGTGTTTCGCGCGGCTCGGGCGATCGAGGTGGCCGCACCGTTCGCCGTGGCGGATCTGGGCCGGCCACACTGATACCAATTGGCGAAAAGATTGACTCTTGCCGTTATCGTCGTGGCGCGACTTGATCGGGTGATCGTCCGGGGAACCTGTCGCGGCACTGTGCGGCGATTGATGGCCGGCTCGGTGGCCGGCCATGACGTCGCGGTCCGTATAAGTCTCGCGAAAAATATTTGAACGCCAGGGAATAACCTGGCGGCCAGTTGGATCATGCGCTCAGGGCAGACCATCCGGGTCCGGCCGAGAAGGAGCGCGATGATGAGCACCGAATACCTCGAACCAGACCGCCGAGGTTTTTTGAAATGCATGACATGGGCCGGCAGCGCGATGCTTTGGACGGTCGCAGGCGGGATCCCTCGGTCTCACCTGATTGGACAGGCTGAGGCCGCGGCGACCGGCTTTACTTTTGCTCAGGTCAGCGACAGCCATCTGGGGTTCGACAAGCCGGCCAATACAAATGTCACGGCGACGTTTCAGGACGCTCTGGACCGTGTCACCGGGATGGCGGACAAGCCCGCCTTCATCATTCATACAGGCGACATCACGCATTTGTCGAAGCCCTCCGAGTTCGACACGGGCGCGCAATTGTTGAGCGCCACGAAGCTGCAAACCTACACGGTGCCGGGTGAACACGATATTCTTGAGGAAGATCGCAAGAGTTACCTGAACCGGTACGGCAAGGGAACGCTCGGCGATGGGTGGTACAGCTTCAATGCGCACGGTGTGCACTTCATCGGATTGGTCAATGTCGTGAATTTGCAAGGCGCCGGTCTGGGCGAGCTTGGGAAACCCCAACTGGAATGGTTAGAAAAAGACGTGAAACACCTGTCGTCGAGCACTCCGATCGTGGTGCTCGCGCATGTTCCGCTTTGGGTGGTGTATCAGGACTGGGGCTGGGGTACCTCGGACGGCGCGCAGGCGTTGACGTATTTGAAACGATTTGGTTCCGTCACCGTGCTGAACGGGCACATCCATCAGGTCATGCAGAAGGTCGAGGGTCACGTGGCATTCCACACCGCGCGCTCGACCGCGTTTCCGCAGGGTGTGCCCGGCGTCGCGAAGGCTCCTGGGCCAATGATGGTGCCACCGGGTGAACTGAAGAACTACCTCGGCACCGCGAAGGTCACTCTTGTCACGGCGAAGGAGCCGCTCGCCATCGTCGACACGCCGCTCGCCGGTTAACGGAGGAACTCATGTCGGTGTTTCGTAAACCGGGTGCGTTAGCCCGGCGGGCTTTGCTGTGCACTCTGCTTGGCGGCCCGATCGTTCCCATGCTGGCGTGGTCCGATGAGGGTGGCAAGGTCGGAATCGATAACTTCAAATTCGCCCCGACCCCGCTGACGATTGAGAAAGGGACCGAGGTGACCTGGGTCAATCATGACGACATTCCGCACAGCATCGTGCTGAACGCCCTCGGCGTGCGGTCGAAGGCCATGGATACGGACGGCATGTTTACCTACAAATTCGATAAGGCGGGGACGTTCTTTTATGTTTGCGGCCTGCACCCCTTCATGCAGGCGAAGGTGGTCGTGAAGTAGCGGCGTGAAGTGCGTTATTCCAGCAATGTGCGGCCGTAGGTCCCCCGGACGAGCCCGGGGGATGACGGGTTATGGACGGGGACGGGATCAGGCCGCGATTCGGACGGGCAGGTTCCGGATCGCGTGCAGGAAGTTCGAATAGGCGTAAACCGGCTTGTCCAGCACCTCGATTCGCAGGTCGCGGCGCAGCACTTCGTCCCACAGAATCTTTAGCTGCATCTCCGCGAGACGATTGCCCAGGCAGCGATGGATACCAAAGCCAAATGACATGTGTTCTCGGGGGCGAGCGCGATCGACGATGAACTGGTTTGGATTTTCGATGTGTTCCTCATCGCGGTTGCCGGAGATGTACCAGATCACGACCTTATCGCCGGCTTTGATCTGTTGGCCGCGCAATTCAAAATCCTGGGTCGCGGTGCGACGCATATGGATGACCGGAGTTTGCCAGCGGACGATTTCCGGAATCAGGCTTGTCGTCATTTCCGGATTTTCGCGGAGTTTCTGGAACTGGTCCGGGAACTGAGCGAGACCCCATAGCCCGCCCGTCATCGAATTGCGCGTCGTGTCGTTGCCACCCACCAGAAACAGGATCAGGACCCCCATTTTCTCGCGCAACGTCATATTCCTGGTCGCGTCTCCGTGCGCCAGGATCGAGATCACATCGAAGCTTTTGGGTTTCTTGGCGCGCTCCTCCCAGAACGTGTTCATATATTCGGCGAATTCCATCTGTTTGGCGAAGCGTTCCTCTTCCGACTTCACCGGGGCGTCAGGAGCGTTGATGTCGCAGATAAACATATCCGACCACTTGATCAGACGCAGCTTGTCGTCGATCGGATAGTCGAACAATGTCGCCAGCATCATCGACGTCAGCTCAATTGAGACGTGCTCCACCCAGTTGAACGTTTCGTTGCGCGGCAGCTTATCCAGCACCATGTTGGTGCGCGTGCGGATCAGATCCTCCATCTTCGCCAGGGTGACCGGATTGACGGTGGAGCTGACCTCGCGCCGCTGCTCATCGTGTTCGGGCGGGTCCATGCGGATGAAGCTGGTGCGCTCCATGCCTTTCGGGGCGTCGTTGATCATGATGCCGCCGACTTCGTCCGATGACGAGAAGACTTTGTGGTTCACCTCGACCTGGATGATGTCTTTGTATTTCGCCACCGACCAATACGGGCCATACGGGCTGTCCTTGACGCGATGCACGGGGGCCTCGCGGCGGAAACGCTCGAAATACGGTTGCCAGGCGTCCTCATAGTAGATGCGGGGATTGCTGGGATCGAGTTCCTCCAGCGGCAAGCTGTAAGCGAGAGCTTTCAGATCGACGTCGACTGGTGCGTTCATGGCCGGCCTCGTGCCTGTTTGCGGGTCATTCGTTGGGCGGTCCGTCAGGCCCGGTAGGGGGCCTTACCGGACAGTAGCCGGTTTGGTGTCCGGACGCTATGGTCGCCTTCGCAGACCTGAAGGAGGTGCACCATGGCCGATCCGGAAATCGTCGCCCTTCGCGAGTTGTTCGCGCAACGCCCGAAGGTGACGGACATCGCTGAACGGCGAAAAGGAATGGATGCGAATATTCGCGTCTTCCCCACCGCGGGCGATATCGCCGTTGAGGCGGTCTCCGCCAACGGCGTGCCGGCGGAATGGAACAGCGCTCAAGGCGCTGACACACGCCGTGCGGTGCTGTATTTCCACGGCGGCGGCTATGTCTTTGGCTCGCTTGATAGCCACCGGCATATGGTTTCGGAAATTGCCCGCGATTTCGGCGGGCGGACGCTGGCGTTGCATTACCGGCTCGCTCCCGAGCATCCATTTCCTGCGCCGGTGGAGGACGCGGTCGCGGCGTACCGTTACCTGCTCGCGCAAGGCATCACGCCGAACAATATCGCCCTGGCTGGCGACAGCGCGGGTGGCGGTCTGGTGGTGGCGGCGCTCGTCGCGATCCGCGATGCCGGGCTGGCGCAACCGTCCTGCGGCTGGTGCATCTCGCCGTGGGTCGATATGGAGTCGATCGGCGGTTCCATGGTCAGCAACGCCGGCCGCGACCCGACCGTGCAGAAAGAGACGATTCTGGAAATCGCCAAACTCTATCTGAATGGCGCCGATCCGCGGTCGCCGCTGGCGGCACCGCTGTACGCCGATTTGCATGGTATCGCGCCGCTCTATATCCAGGTCGGCGCGGTAGAAACGCTGTTGGATGATGCGATCCGGTTGGCTGGCGTCGCCGGTGCGGCGGACGTGCCGGTCACATTAGAGGTATGGCCGGAGATGGTGCATGTTTGGCATCTTTTCCACCCGCGCCTCGCGGCCGGGCGCAGAGCGATCTCAGCGGGCGCTCGTTATATGCGCAACGCGATGGATGCGAGACGAACCTGAGAACAGGCGATTAAATCATTTCGGGAGACAACGACCATGCCCCAAAACGCGCTGCGCTCGATCCTGCCCGCCGCCGGGATATCCGCCGATCGCGCGGCATCGGTGGAGATCACGGGTGGCACCGACCCGATCCTGCCGACACCATTCCGCATCGGGGTGGCGGGTTCAGCGACGTTGGCCGCGACGGGTCTCGCCGCCGCCAATTTGTGGGAAATGCGGACCGGACGGCGTCAGTCGATCGCGGTCGATGTGCGCCGCGCCACCGCTTCTCTGCGCAGCGGCCACTACATGAAGCTTGGCGATGGCGAGGTCTCGACCCGGCGAAATTCCATCATGGGCGTCTATCCCACCAAAGATGGCCGCTGGAGTTACGTGCACGCCAACTTCCCCAACCACCGAGCGGCCGCTCTGAGCGTGCTCGGTGTACCGGAGGATCGGGAGGCAGTGGCGCGCGCGGTGCTGAACTGGAACGCCGCCGACCTGGAGGAGGCGATTATCGCCGCCAAAGGCGCCGGCGGGATGGTGCGGACTCACGCCGAATGGGCGCAACACCCGCAGTCCGCCGCCATCGCCTCGTTGCCGCTGCTGGAGATCGTGCGCATCGGTGACGCGCCACCCGAGCCGCTGCCTGCCGGCAATCGTCCGCTGTCCGGAGTTCGCGTGCTCGATCTGACGCGTGTGCTCGCCGGTCCCACGTGCGCTCGCACGCTGGCAGAACATGGCGCGGACGTAATGAAGATCACCGGCGCGCATTTGCCAAATCTTGGCTATCAGGAATTCGACACGGGCCATGGCAAGTTGTCGGCGCAGCTCGATCTGCGCGAGCAAAAGAACGTGGATATTTTGCGGGGACTGGTGCGCGAGGCGGATGTGTTCTCGCAAGGATACCGTCCGGGCACTCTGGGCGGTCGCGGGTTATCGCCCGAGGAGTTGGCGGCGATCCGGCCTGGCCTCGTCTATGTCTCCCTTTGCGCGTTCAGCCATGCCGGTCCCTGGGCTTCGCGCCGCGGGTTCGACACTGTCGTGCAGACGGTCAGCGGAATCACGTCGCGCCAGGCCGAGGTGGTGCCGGGCAAGACGCCGGGACCGCAATTCTATCCTGTCTCTGCGATCGATTATTGCACGGGCTATCTGATGGCGTTCGGCGCGATGGAGGCGTTGCGGCGCCGGGCGACCGAGGGCGGCAGTTGGCTGGTGCGCATTTCGTTGGCGCAGGTAGGGAAGTGGATTGTCGATCTCGGCGAAGTGCCTGCCAGTGCGGCACGTGATGCGCCGGCAGATTTCACTCCGGCTGAACTCGAGAGTTGGTCGATGGTCAGCGACACACCGTCCGGCAAACTGCGGCACCTGAAACCCGTCGTTCAGCTGTCCGAGACCCCGCCGTACTGGGCTCGACCTTCGGTTCCGTTGGGTTATCACCAACCCGTATGGCCGGCGCGCGAAGCCGCTTAAGGTTGCCGTGGATCCGGCTGGTCGTCGCGCTTCTGATCGTCGGCCCGCTGGCTCTGATCTTAATGTTCCGC
>JBEKGV010000239.1:0-6602 GCA_050012615.1 Acetobacteraceae bacterium
ATCCATGCCAGGCCGTACCGGGCAAGCTGTGGATAAGGGCGCGGTGCGGTCAGACCGGCAGTCGGATTGCGCTCAATCCGTCGCTCCGCATCGGCCAGAGCCACCTCCCGGGCATGGGAGGCAGAGGCGCGGCCAAGGTTCTCGTAATGATGTAGCAGCGCGATAACCTGCCGTTCCGCCCTCGCCGAATAGACGGTCAAGGGGGCCTGACAGCTCCGCGTTTCCGCGCGGCGGCCGGCTTTGCCTCCATGCGAGCGATGCTTTCGAGCAATTCGCGGCGGACCTTCTCACCGGACACGACCCGGCCGGCGGCGATATCCGCCACGCTCTCGTCGAGGGCATCGATCCAGTCTTGTGGAGCGTCCAAGGGGCGCGGTGTGTCGTCCATGAGGGGAGAATAGCCCTGTTCGGCTGGAGGTTCCAGTTCGATGCGGGGCGCCATTGATAACCGGAAAGCACACCACATCGTGGGCTTTCGCGGCAATTACGTACGCGCCCTCCTGCCGCATCGCCGCACCCGGTCGCGTTTCCTACTCGTCAGTTGACTTTTCGAACTGACGAGTTATCCCAGCCTCGTCCGCTTTGTGCCGACCATGGAGCCAGCATGACCGACGTGACGACGGCCCGCTCGGGTACCACAGCGCAGTACGACGTCATCATCGTCGGCGCCGGTTTCGCGGGCCTCTATCAACTGCACCGCCTCCGCTTACTCGGCATGACGGCCAAGGTCATCGAGGCCGGATCGGGGGTCGGTGGCACCTGGTACTGGAACCGTTACCCGGGGGCGCGCTGCGACGTGGAGAGCATGCAGTATTCCTACGCGTTCTCCGAGGAATTGCAGCAGGAATGGAAGTGGCCTGAACTGTTTTCCGCCCAACCGGATATCCTGAAATACGCGAACCACGTGGCGGATAAACTCGATCTGCGCCGCGACATTTTGTTCGACACAAGGGTGACCGAAACAAGCTTCGATGAGACCACCCTTCAATGGTCCATCGGCACCGACCACGGCGACAATTTCACCGCCGATTTCACAATCATGGCGACCGGCTGCCTGTCCACGGCTCGCGTGCCCAACTTCAAAGGCATGGAAACGTTCAAAGGCAAGACATATCACACCGGCGCCTGGCCGCATGAAGGCGTCGATTTCTCCGGATTGCGGGTCGGCATTATCGGCACGGGCTCCTCCGCGATTCAGGCCATTCCGGTCATCGCCGAGCAGGCCTCCGATCTGACCGTGTTCCAACGCACGCCGAATTTTTCCATCCCCTCACGTAACGGTCCGCTCACGCAAGGCTACGAGCGGCAGTGGAAAGATGAGTACACGAAACTGCGCGCGGAGGCCCGCGAAACGCGTACCGGCATTCTCGCCAATCCGAACGATTTCTCCGCGCTGTCCGTGTCTCCCGAAGAACGCCACCGCATTTATGAGGAACGCTGGGCAACGGGCGGCACTACTTTCATGGCGGCGTTCAACGATCTCATCTTCAGCCAGGAGGCGAACGACACCGCGTCCAACTTCGTGCGCGGCAAAATCCGCGAGATCGTCAAGGATCCCGCGACCGCCGAGTTGCTGGCGCCGAAAAACCACCCGATCGGCACCAAGCGGATCTGCGTCGATACGCGTTACTTCGAAACCTATAACCGACCGAATGTGCATCTGGTCGACGTGCGCTCGGCGCCGATCGAGGAAATCACGCCGGCCGGCCTCCACACCACCAATGCCAACTATGAATTCGACGCGATCGTGTTCGCCACCGGATTTGACGCGATGACCGGTGCACTGACCAGCATCGACATTCACAGCACCGATGGATCGACACTAAAACAAAAATGGGAGGATGGGCCGCGCACCTATCTCGGCCTGATGTGCGCGCATTTCCCGAACATGTTCATGGTCACCGGACCTGGCAGCCCCTCGGTGCTGAGCAACATGCACGTTTCGATCGAGCAGGACGTGAACTGGATTTCCGATTGCCTCGCCTGGCTGCGCGCCAACAGCGTCGGCCGGATCGAGGCGACACAGGAAGCTCAGGACAACTGGGTGCTGCACGGGATCGAGGTTGCGAACCAAACGCTCTATCCGAAGGCCGCCTCGTGGTACATGGGCGCCAATATCGAGGGCAAGCCGCGTGTATTCATGCCCTATATTGGCGGGGTGAACGTATATCGGGAGAAATGTGCCGCGATCGCCGCCAACGGATATGAGGGTTGTCAGCTGACCAAAGCCACTCCGGTCGCACGGGCGGCGGAGTAAGGTTGTAGACGGTTGGTCTGCTATCGACCGGCAATCGAGTTGGCGCTTGATGTTAATCGTAAGGGCCGGGAGGTCGTGTCAGCGGGGAAAAACCACGACCGGTGATTTTTTCGTTTGCAACGAAAGTTTTCCGACCAAATCCGCATGATCACACGACCCTGGAATTTGGCGGCGAAAGTGGCACTAACACCTGGATAATGGCAGCCGCGCCACCATATCCACGCGGCATTAATAGGAGCCGCGTATTAAATGCCGAAAACCATCACTCCACCGTCTGGAACCCAACAACGGGTCGCTGTGTATCCCCCAAGGCGGAAAGTACCGCCACAGACGACATTCGCTCAACCGGCGCAACGCGCGTCAGACACAACGACATCGCCAGGTTTTTATGTGCCGAACACGCCGGGCGCCCCGGTCCTGGCGCAAGGTAGCGGAAGCGATCTTACCGTTACCTGGACCGCCCCACCGGCCGACAGCACACATAATGCCGCCACCGGCTTCAACCTTCGATCCAGCCTCTCCGGCGTCGCGACCTGGACAATCGTCTCCGGTGTCGCGAGTCCATACGACCTGTCGGGACTGGAAGCCGACGTGGCGATTGATGTTCAACTGCAGAGCTCAAACGCCACCGGCACGAGCGGCTGGTCGGCCACCAGCACACTCGCTACCGCGTCGGCCGGACCGTACGCACCGAACGTCCCTGTGATCGCCAGCGTCGCGCCGCCGCCGGACGGCACGAACTCGAAGCTCACCGTCGCCTGGACCGCTCCCGCCGTCGACGGCACGCACGGCGCCGCCACGGGATATAACCTGCGCACCAGCCCATCCGGCGCCGCAATCTGGACGGCCGAGGCCAATGTCACCAGTCCTCACACGCTGACCGGCCTCGCCGGCGCGACCGCGATCGACGTGGAAGTTCAGGCGACGAATGCCGCGGCCAGCCCAGGTGCGTGGTCGGCTGTAACCACGGGCACCACCTGGGGGTGCACAGTCGTGCCGGGCAACTGGGTCGCAGCCACTTCGCAGGTTCACGACACGCCCGTTGCGCCGAACGGCGGGGTGCAAATGACCGCGACCCCCGCACCAACAGCCGTGACAGCGGCAGCGTTCGCGTGGTCCGCCAGCAATTCCACCATCCCAACTACCGGTCTTATCGCGGCCCCGTCCGACGCCCAAACCGACGGATGGGGACAGTGGTTCAGCGCGCCAGTCACGGCCGGCAGCTACTATCTGTGGATGCTGGCACAGAACGCGGGCGGCGCCACGATCGGTGCTTTGGTTACATCGGCGATCACCGTGTCATAGCCGCCAGACGGCTGGTACGACTTGATCCCGGCCGCTTCGGCGGCTACACAGCGGGCCTTCGTGCCGCCGGTCGGGATCGGTGGCGCCAGCCAAGGACGACCGCCATGAAACCGGGCATCCACCCCGAGTACCACGAGATCAACGTCGTCATGACGGACGGAACCACGTTCAAGACCCGCTCCTGTTATGGCAAGGAGGGCGACACGCTGCGGCTGGACATCGACCCGAAATCGCATCCGGCCTGGACCGGGATCCAGCGGATCATGGACACCGGCGGGCAGGTCGCGAAGTTCAACAAGCGGTTCGCTGGGCTCGGTATCAAGACGTAACCGCCGCGGGTTCGACCGCCTGGGCTTCACGCCAGCCGGCAAAACGAGCCAACCCGATGGCGGCCACGCATAAATAGACGGCGCCGCACCCGACGATGACTCGCGTCATGCCGAACACGGTAATCGCGGTCGGGATCAACAGCATCGCCACGAGGATCCCGAGCCCGACCATCGCCATATAGGCGCGCATCGCCGCCGGTCGGTCGGCCTGCGCGAGCCGGGTTTGGCGGAGCACGGCCGTCGGAATGTCCTGCATCGGGCCACCCACGGCGGTAATGACAGAAGCCACCGCGAACCCGGTCAATCGCCATTCCGCGGGCAGAAGGTTCGCCGCGGCCAGAAGCAGGATCCCGCAGCCGCACTGAATGTTTCCGGCCAGCATCTGAAATTGCGGCCGCGCCGGCAGCGTCCGCCCGCCGAGGAACACGGTCGCGGCCAGGTTCCCGCAGCCATACGCGGCCAGGACCAGCCCATAAGAGCCCAGTCCGGCCCGGCCACCGGATGAACCGAGGCCGGCACTCGTGATCATCAGCGGCAGGCACAGATAAAACACCGCGTACCAGGCGCCGTTGAGGGGCCCTGACACGGCGAGGTAATAGCCGAGCAGCGCATGGCCCGAAGTCGCCCGGTAGCCGCGAACGATGCCTCGCCAAACCGATCCGGGCACGATCCGGCCCGACGGGTGCGGCCGAGCAGGTTGGCGGCGCCGGATCAGCGACAGTGCTGTCGCGGACGCCAGAAACGTGAATGCATCGAGTGTCAGAAAGTGGATCACCGGCAAAGCGCTCACCAGCAAGGCCACAAGTCCTGGGCCCAAAAGTCGCGCGATTCGTCCGGTGGCATCCAACAGTCCGTTGGCGGCAGGCAGCAGCCCCGTGTCGGCGACCACCGACGGCAACACCAACTGGAGCGCCGGCCTGAACACCGCCTGGCCAAGCGCCAACACCACGATGGCGCAGACCAGTCCCATCACCCCGGGCCCGTGCGACACCAACGCGACTGCGACCACGCCCAAAAGCACAGCCGCGGACACGAGATCGGCGGCGATCATGCTGCGCAACTGCTCCCACCGGTCCGCCCAGATGCCGATGAAAAGCACCGCCAACAGACCGATGAACGCTTGCAGCGCGCTCAAATAGCCGGCGTTTGGCCCCAGTACGCCCACGGCGATCCAGGTGAGCGCCACCGCGTACAGTTGGTCGCCGATGGCGGACAGGGACAGCCCGCCCCAGAGCAGCGCCATCGATCGGCCACGTAATGGGCGGAGAATGCGCATCGCCACCTTGTTGCGAATGATTCGCAACAAGGTGGCATACAAGGTGTGCCGCGGCAATCGCTTTTTTCGCAATGGACCCGCTGGCCTGACGGGTTAGTGTTGGTGTTGAGTGGCGTCCTGTTGGTCGCTGCTCCAAACCCTGAGGACCCATGCCACTCGCGCTGACGATATTTGATTGCGACGGCGTCCTGGTCGACAGTGAAGCTCTCGTGTGCCGCGTTTGCGTCCGCTGTCTCGAAGACGTCGGCATCATCATGACGACGGAAGAGGTCGCGGATCGATACGTCGGCATCAGCGCGGCTGCAATGATCGCCGACCTGGAAAGTCGCTACGATCGCATCCTGTCGGCCGATTTCCAGGAGACCATGCGAGATCGTATCGCCGCCGCATCTGAAGTCGAGTCAATGACGATCGACGGTATTGAAGCGGCCATCGCGGCGCAACCTGGCAGGATCTGTATTGCATCCGGCAGCACGCATGAACGCGTGCGACGCTGCCTCACAATCGTGGGACTGCTGCACCACTTCGATCCACATATTTTCAGCGCGACTCAGGTCGCGAGAGGAAAACCCGCCCCCGACCTGTTCCTGTTCGCGGCTCGCGAGATGGGGGTCAAGCCTGAAGACTGTCTCGTCATCGAGGACAGCATCCATGGCGTGAAAGCCGCCATCGCCGCTAACATGCGCGTGCTCGGCTTCGCCGGGGCAAGCCATTGCCGGCCGGGTCACGCGGACCGCCTGTTGGAAGCAGGCGCATCCGCCACATTTCATCACATGCGAGAATTACCTGGGCTGATTTAATCAACGGTTACCCGTCGGCACCGTATTGAATGGCCGGTTCTTATCGACCCTGATATCGGCGGGCAAACCGAGCACGCGTTCCGCGATGATATTTTTCAGAATCTCATCCGATCCCCCCGCGATCCTCGCACTTGGCGAGGACAGGAGCGCGGACTGGAACATGCCCCAGGCTCCGACGAGGTCTTCGTCGATCACCATCCCCGCCTCGCCCAGGAGGTCCATGCCGTAACTTGCGATATCCTGCAGCTTGGACGCGTTCACCAGCTTGTGGATCGAGTTTTCGGGGCCAGGCGTTTCGCCTTTCGACAAGGCGGTCATGGTGCGAAATTTCGTGAATTTCAGGCCTTGCGAGCGCGCGTACCATTCCGCGATTCGTTCCCGCACGGCCTGGTTCCGGATCGCCGGCTGACCGTCGATTACCAGCGACCGGCTCAGAGTCACCAAATCGTCGACATCCGGCCGCGCCGGATCGCCAACCGCGAGCCGCTCGTTCATCAGCGTGGTCAGCGAGACGCGCCATCCCTGGCCGACCTGGCCAAGCCGTTGCGCATCAGGAACGCGAACATCGGTGAAGAACACCTCGTTGAAATGACGCGTGCCGGACATTTGATGGATCGGCCGGATTTCGATCCCGG
>JBEKGV010000240.1:0-6573 GCA_050012615.1 Acetobacteraceae bacterium
CGTCAAACCCAAGATGCACGGGCCGGAGGAAGTCAGCCTGACCGCCGACCTGTTCGCTCGCGTCGAGAATCTACTGGGCCTTGCTCCGAATACGCTGAAGATGGGCATCATGGACGAGGAACGGCGCACCTCGGCCAACCTGAAAGCCTGCATCGCGGCGGCACGCGAGCGGGTCGTGTTCATCAACACGGGCTTCCTGGACCGCACCGGGGACGAGATCCACACCTCGATCGAAGCCGGCCCGATGATCCGCAAGGGAGACATGCGCGACACGCCGTGGATCAAGGCCTATGAGGACCAGAACGTCGACATCGGTCTGGAATGCGGCCTGCGCGGCAAGGCGCAAATCGGCAAGGGCATGTGGGCCGCGCCGGATCGGATGGCGGACATGCTGGTCCAGAAGATCGGCCATCCTCAGGCGGGTGCCAATACGGCATGGGTCCCCTCCCCCACCGCGGCGACATTGCACGCGCTGCATTATCATCAGGTCGATGTGGCGGCGCGGCAGGCCGAACTCGCCTCGCGCGAGCGTGCCAAATTGACCGATCTGCTGACCATCCCGGTCGCGGACCGGCCCAACTGGTCGCCCGAAGATATCCAGCAGGAGCTCGACAACAATTGCCAAGGCATCCTGGGCTATGTGGTGCGCTGGATCGACCAGGGGATCGGCTGCTCCAAAGTGCCCGACATCCACGACGTCGGACTGATGGAGGACCGGGCGACCTTGCGCATCAGCTCCCAGCACATCGCCAACTGGCTGCATCACGGCGTGACGACGCGGGACCAGGTGATGGAGACTCTGCGGCGGATGGCTGCCGTGGTGGACCGCCAGAACGCGGGCGACGCGGGCTACCGGCCAATGGCGCCAGCCTTCGCGGGACCGGCGTTCGAGGCGGCGTGCGACCTGATTTTCGACGGAAGAACACAGCCGAACGGCTACACAGAGTTCATTCTGCACCGACGCCGGCGCGAGGCGAAGGCAGCGAGCTGACTCTGGCTGTCCAGGACGCCGGTCGTTGTGTCCCGAGGGCCTCCGGGAGGGTCACCGAGGGGCCGGCATTCGACGTCCCGTTGACCGTTCGATCACGTTCATGCCGCGATCCAGGAGCCCCATTATGAGTCGCATGTCCGTCATCACTCGTCGTTGTCTCCTCGGCCTGGCGTTTTTGGCCGCCGCCCCGGCGTGGCCCGCGCATGCTGACGATACGGTCCTCAAGCTGTCGGAAACCGCGACCGTCATGGTGGCACCGGACGAACTCGCGGCTACGATGCGGGCGGAGGCGACCTCGCCGACCGCCCAGGATGCGCAAAGGCGTGTGAATGATTTGATGAGGGATGCGCTCGACAGCGCGAAAAAGGTCGCGAGTGTCACCGTCTCCACCGGCGGCTACAATGTTTGGCGGACTGGGATGACGCCGCAGGATCGAGCGGAGCGTTGGCAGGCCGCTCAGAGTATCAATCTCTCCGGCAAGGACGCCGAGGCGATGTTAAGACTTGTGGGCGATCTGCAACAAAAAGGCTTCGTTCAGGGCAACCTCGGTTGGCGCCTGTCACGGGAGACCGAGCATGCAGCGCGGCAAAACGCCACCAAACAAGCGCTGTCCGGTTTGCGCGGGCGGGCCGACGATGCCGCCGAAATCCTCGGCCTTCGGTTCGCATCGTTCCGCGAAGTGCGGCTCGATAGCGTCGCCCCGCCCCCCATCATACCAAGGCAACAAGGCTTCACCGCGCGCGCTGCCATGGCGCCGGTTCAACCGCCCAGTACCGAGGCGGAGGATATGCCGGTGACCGCGAGCGCCGAGGCCGACATCCTGCTGACGCCTCGTTGATGCTCGATGATTCCGCTCGCGATGAACTGCGGCAGATCGCCCATGACAGCTATGCCCGCGGTGATTTGGCCGAGGCGATAGATCTCCAGCACAAGGTGCGCGCCTCCGGTCCACCGGCCTCGGAGGATGCACAGTTCCTGGCACTGATGTTGTTCGCCACGCGCGACCTGCCGGGCGGGATCCTCGTCCTCCGTGACGCGATCGCGCAGTTTCCGGGTGACCCGGCGCTGCATGAAAACCTGGCGGTATTCCTGCTGACATCCGGCGAACTCGATGCCTCAGTCACCACCTGTCACCAGGCGCTGAGCCTGGGCTCGACCAGCCCAAACGTGCATGACTGTCTGTGCGACGCGCTGAACCAACTCGGATATATCGACGAAGCCGTGCGGGCCGGGCGTGCGGCTTTGGAAGCGAAGGACCGGATATTCGCCGGCGGGGAAAAGCTGGTGGAGGTGCCGCCCGGGCCGCCGCCTCCGTTCAACCCCGATCATCCGGCGGAGAACGTCATCGCCTATAGCCTATGGGGCAATGACCCTCGATATTTGGTGCCTTTGTCAGAGAGCGTGCGCATTTTGCCGCATTTGTTCCCCGCCTGGTCGATGCGGGTCTATTACGATGCGACCGTGGATCATCATTACATTACCGATCTGGGCCGCCGCGGCGTGCAACTACGGCAAATGATTTTGCCGGTGGGACAGCCCGGTCACCGGCGGCTGTTATGGCGCTTCGAGGCGATCAGCGACCCCTCGGTCAGGCGATTCTTGATCCGCGATGCCGATTCGTTGCTGAATGTGAAGGAGCGTGTCGCGGTGGATGCGTGGTCGCAGTCGGATTTTTATTTTCATGCGATGCGCGACTGGTACACGCATACCGATCTGATCATGGCGGGCATGTGGGGCGGCGTCGGCAACATCTTACCCTCTCCCGCCGATCTGTTTCGGGCCCACACCGGCTGGCGGATCGAAAACGACCATATCGACCAGGATATCCTGTCCGATACCGTATGGCCGGCAATCCGCCATTCGATCCTGATCCATGACGGCATTTTTACTGGCACCCTCAGCAGCGTTCCGTTCCCGCCATTCGGTCACCTGCCAGCCGGATCTCATATCGGGCAAAAGGCGTTTGTGAAATTCAACCCGGCTGGGTAAACAGCGCCCATGAAGCCTCGTCTGCTCAGCGTTCTGGGTGCCGTCGTACTCATAGCGGGCGCCGCGGGAGGGGCAGCCTGGTGGCTGAGGCGTGATGCGCCTGAAACAGCTCTGCCGCCGGTGCCGGCGGATCTCGCGACCGAGGACCTTCCGGTTCCGCCATTCCCACCGCGCATCGCCGACGATGATCGATATGACAAGTGTATGACGATGCTGGCCGACGACCCTGAGGGTGCGGAGGCGATTGCCGCCTCCTGGCAAGCAACCGGGGGCGGCGATGGTGCGATCCATTGTCAGGCGCTCGCGATGATCGCCAAAGGGGAACCAGAAGCCGGCGCCGGCATGCTGGAGAAACTCGCCCATGGCGATAAGGTGCAGGGGCTTACCCGCGTTGTTCTACTCACCCAGGCGGCTGAGGCGCGGCTGATGGCGGATCAGGCGGCGCCGGCGCTGAAAGATACGAGCGAGGCTCTGGAAATCTCACCGGAGGATGTGGACTTGCTGGTCGGCCGAGCGAACGCGAACGATGCATTGGGCCGGGCGAACAATGCGATGGATGACCTCAATCACGCGCTGTCGCTGGACCCTTCACACGGCGAGGCGCTGGTGCTGCGGGCGGCGGTCTGGCGCAAAATGGATAAGCTGAATGAGGCGCGATCCGATATCGACAAAGCGATCGCTCTGGACCCGGAGGATGCGGAGGCTCTGCTGGAACGCGGGATTCTGCGCCAACTGACAGGCGACCGGGAAGGTGCTCGGCAGGACTGGACGCGGGCGCAGGAAGTGGACCCAAACAGCGAAACCGCGGAATTGGCGGCACAGAACCTGACCCTGCTGGACGCCGGACCGAGCCGGAAATGACAAGCGGCCTGACCAATTGGCCTCCCGCCGGATGAGCGAGCCTCGCGTCAAGGCCGAATTCTGGATCAGTATGGCGCTGCGCATGGGCGACCGCGATGGACGCCCTGGCATGGTGCTGCGCAAGGGCGACCCGGATGCCGGCGGTGTGCTGGTAGTGCTGCACGGCCGGGAGGGAATGACTGTCCTGTCGCAGGTTCGTTCCGCTGGTGGCGATGTCGCGTGGATGCGCGGTACCGGAGCCGGACCGGTCGATCAACATGCCGTCGATGCTTACATCACGCGGCAGGTGAAATTCGATCCAGACCTGTGGGTCCTGGAATTCGAGGCACCCGATTTGCTGCCGCCGTTCGAGGCGAAGATTCTGTGACCGACATAAACGCGATGGTCAGATGGTTTGAAGTCTGTCAGGCTCCTCCCGTCGTAAAGCGGGAGAAAAAACATGGCGAAAATCGAGGGCGGCTGTTTTTGTGGCAAGGTGCGATATAGCGCGGAGGCCGAGCCTATCTTCGCGGGCGTTTGTCACTGCAAATCCTGCCAGAAAATCACCGGCACATCATTTTCCCTTGTGGTCGCGATCCCGGCGCCCGCCCTGACAGTGACGGGCGAAGTCAAGATTTACGACAGCAAGGGGGATTCTGGTCAGGCCACGCATTCCGGATTTTGTCCGAACTGCGGCTCCCCGGTCACTGACACTGCGGATGTGCTGCCGAACGTCGTGATGCTTCGCGCCGGCACGATGGATGATTCGAGCTGGGTGAAGCCGACGATGGAAATTTATTGCGACAGCAAGATGCCCTGGGTCGCGCTTGGTGGTGAGCTCAAGAGTTTCCCGAAAATGCCGATGCCTGGCTGATCCACCGCTCGCCACAATCAGAGCCGAGCGTCTCGGCCCAGCGGTGGTTGGCTCGCCATTTCAGGGGACGGGAAACATTTCTGTCGGCTTTGTCCTCGCCGCCGGGATAGTCCTCGTCGGCACCTTGCTGGCCGTCCTCACAGTCCACACACCCGGCTGCCAAAGCCGACCGAGCAAGTGGCGGTCAGATAGTGACCTGCCGGGCGAGCGCTTCACGGTGTCAGCGATGCGAAACCGGCACGAATTCGCAACTGGCGGGCTTTTAGTGATCCTCGGGTCGAGCCCGAGGATGACGAGAGGGGCCCGAGGTTGACGAGAGGGGCCGAGGTTGACGAGAGGGGGCCGAGGATGACGCGAGGGATCGAGCCCGCGGGGGCGTGGGGTGGCGGAATTCGCGGCATGCGCGAATTTTTCTCTATCGGGAGCCCGCAACCCGATTATGATGCACCGCAACACCAAAAGGGATTCCAGGCGCCATGCCCGACGGCCCGCATCCAAGCCCCTTGCCGGCCCTCGCCTTGGCGGATCGCACCGTACTCGGCAGCCATGACTTCATCATAATCGGCAGCGGTCCCGCCGGGCGGCGGGCGGCGATCCAGGCCGCCAAACTGGGCAAGTCGGTGCTCGTCATCGAGAAGGGCCGCAGAGTGGGCGGCGTATCGGTCCATACCGGCACGATCCCTTCGAAAACCCTGCGCGAGACGGTGCTGAACCTGACCGGCTGGCGTGAACGCGGGTTTTACGGCCGGGCCTACCGGGTCAAAAAGGACATCCAGGCCAAGGACCTGATGATGCGGCTGCACATGACCCTGGATCATGAGGTCGATGTGCTGGAGCATCAATTTGCCCGCAATGGGGTGCGGACCATTACTGGCATGGCACGTTTTCTCGATCCCCACCATGTCGAGGTGCTGACCGAGGGCGAAGGTCCACGCGTGTTCCGCGGCGAGCGGTTCCTGCTCGCCGTTGGCACGAAGCCACATCGGCCGGCCGATGTTCCGTTCGATGGACGCGTCGTGCTCGACAGCGACGAGATCGTCGAAATCGACCATTTGCCGCGCAGCCTGACTGTCATCGGCGCGGGCGTGATCGGCATTGAATACGCGACGATCTTCAGCGCGCTCGACGTGGCGGTGACCTTGGTCGACGCGCACGAAACCTTCCTCGATTTCATCGACCGCGAGTTGATCGACGACTTCACCCACCAGTTGCGTGACCGCGGCATGACATTGCGCCTTGGCTCCAAGGTTACCGGTATTGAGTTCGAGAGCGGACGACCGGTCACGGTATTGGAGAGTGGCCGCCGAATTCGCTCCGAAATGCTGCTTTATACCGCCGGCCGCATGGGCGCGACCGAGCCGCTGAACCTTGGCTCTTGCGGGCTGGACACGGACAATCGCGGCCGGCTCGCGGTGGATGCCCACACGTTCCAGACATCGGTGCCGCATATTTATTCCGCTGGCGACGCGATTGGGTTTCCCAGTCTGGCTTCGACATCGATGGAGCAAGGGCGGATCGCGGCCTGTCACGCCTTCGGTATGAAGCTGCCGCCGGCGCCGGAGTTCTTTCCCTATGGCATCTATACCGTGCCGGAAATTTCCACCGTCGGCATGAGCGAGCAGGAGGTACGCAAGCGTAACATCCCCTATGAGTGCGGCATTGCACGCTTTCGGGAAACTTCGCGCGGACACATCATGGGGTTGAACACCGGCATGATGAAGATGATTTTTTCGATTGCCACCGGCCGGCTTCTGGGCGTGCATATTGTGGGCGAGGGCGCGACGGAACTCGTGCATATCGGTCAGGCCGTGCTCAACCTGAAGGGCACGCTGGATTACTTCATCGAGAATACCTTCAATTATCCAACGCTGGCGGAGGC